>JAOZIC010000156.1:18336-22937 GCA_026014605.1 Candidatus Bathyarchaeota archaeon | reverse complement strand
GGTTCATGAGGGTCTGGAACCCCGTTGTTGAGTCTGAACAATTAACCATCCCAAGCTTTACAGAAGCACTCAGATACTGGCAAGAACTAGTTCCCATGAGCGACAGGTGGCAAAACGAAGCCCCAATGCAGGTTGAATCAGGTGAAACCACCCGAGAAGAGCTGATCAAACAAAATATTTTGGCAGAAAAAACGTTCTTTGAACATTTAGACACGTTCTGGCAAGAACTAAAACAAAAAGTAGGCGACAACGAAAAGATTCTGTACTGGGATTTTGTGGGCGCAGACACTTACGAGCAAACTATAGAACGGGCATACATGACCAGTTTCTTGGTAACTTATGGCTACGCAACTTTGCAGTTAATTCCGTTGGAGGAAGAAATCTTCATAATCCCCTTCAAAACCCAGAAATCTGATTTAGCAGACAAGCGGATGGTTTCAGTTCCCATATCCGTAAGCCACCAAGAATGGACAAAATGGAAAGAGGAGAACCAGCAATGACACGAAAATCTTACTACAACCAAAAAATCAAACGCGCCGCACAGTTACTGTTCTATAAACGTCACATGAAACCAGGAATCAAAGGCTGGGAACTAAAAAACAAGCTAGGCTCAGACTACCCAAAAATCTTGGAAGTACTAGACGACCACCTAGAAAAGTTGGACCTGCAAATAAAAACGGTCTTTGAAGGCGAAACACCAACCGAAAAACCAACACTTGAACAACTAAACAAGGCACGGTTTTTTGTCACACTCAGAGGCGGCGTGCCATCCACGGATGCTAAAATGATGGGGTGGCGCATTGATGATATTGCAGGTTTGGCGGCGTCGATTTCGTTTATTATTTCAAAGAAAGGAAAAACACGCAGGGAAGAACTCTCTGATTTTCTGCGCACCAAACTTCCAGGGTGGAGAGTAGACATGAACCTGAACCGCTACATCAAAGCAGGATATTTGGCAGAAGATGAAAACGGGCAGATGTATTTGGATTGGCGAACAAGAGCAGAAGTTAACGAAAAAGAGCTTGTTGACCTGTTGTTGAAATAGAAAAAAGGCGCAGTTGCACTGCTGTTTAAACAGTGAACTGGATTAAAAGTTCTAGAGTTTTGTTAGTTTCTTTTTGTAGATAACCGCTGCAACTAATGCGAAAGCTAAGGCGGCAAGCATTGTGGTCATTGTTGGGAATTCTGGAACGAGAGCATAGTTTTCTGATTCCGCAGTTATGCTGTAGCTTGCTACGTTTGACGCATCAGCGTAGATTAGTTCTACATCAAAGGTTGCTGTTTGGTTTGCTGCAAGGTCTGAAGGGTCTGCGTATTCCCAGTTTCTGTCGATAACTGTTCCGTTGGAGTCATAAAATGTCACACTGACCACCACAAAAGTAGCCGTGTCAGTTGCGGTGTTCTTTATTTCCCCTGTAACGTGCATGTAATCAAGGGCGTCGATGTGATCAGAAGATGACACAATTTCAAGCCCAAGGGGTTTATCTTCTGAGTATTCGGTCCATAAAACACTCAAAGTGTAGTTGTGAACATCCAATGCGCCATTATCTTCTGTCAGCAATACTGCGAAGTCAGATTTTCTTCCCGGAAGCAACACATCTAACGTAGAGTACCCGATACTGGTTGCAATAACCTGATTTTCGGAGTCATAGAACGTGGCGTTTACCTTTGTGAACTCGGTTGCCACAGTTCCAGTGTTTTCTAGTTCTCCAACAACGTAAAAAACGTTAATGGAATTACAGAAACTGGAATGCGACACAATTTGAACCTCGCCAGCAGCATGCACAGGTTGGCAATAGATGCTTAGCAAAAAGGTCATAACAACAATAACGCTAGTAAAAGCGATAATTCTGTTTTTCATTTTTAAAATCCTCTTCAACATCAATAAAATGATGATTTAAAAAGGTATCATGTTTCATACCGCCCTTTTCTGTAGCCAGTTTGCAAAAACAACTCTAAAAATGCATACATAGTTGTATTTTGAAAACCACCAAACCAACAACAAACACCGTAAAGCACATAATAAAACTGTAAATCTTCAGTTTGTTGGTCGAGAATATCAGCTTCAGGTTCTTCTTATTCTTTGTATAGGAAACGTACCCAGAAATACTGCATAGCCAATCCTATGGCTAGCAGGTAAAATGCTCTGTTGTCGTCTGCTGTGGCGAAAAGAAATGCTGTGCCCGCCAAACATATTATGAGGGGAGAATATTTTCTAAAAATGCGCTGAAGTTCGTGTGAATTCAAAGCGTTGTGTCCCAGATTATAGTAACTGGATATAGTATTTTACGGTTCCGAATTGTTTATCTTTTTGTTTTTGCGGTACTTTTTTTGTCAATGTTTTGTGTTCACTGAAAGTGAAACATATATAAGATATGACGTATGTCATATTGTTGTAGGGGGAGCACACAGCGTCAAAACCAAACAAACAGCTTCTAACCACAGCAATTCTGCTAATAATAGTACTCGCAGTCATATCCGTTGCCGTCATGATCTGGTGGACCACAACAAACAACCCCAACTACGTTGAATACATGGAAATCAGAGAATACGAAGGACAAGACCTTTCATCAATAAACCATTTTGCAGAAAACTCGATCAAAGGACCACAACAAGTGGACATTAACGATTACAACCTTACCATAACGGGTCTTGTCGACACCGAACTGGTATACACCTACGACGAAGTAATCAACGACCACCAAAACTACAAAAAAGTAATCACACTAAAATGCGTTGAAGGCTGGAGCGCAACAATACTCTGGGAAGGCATACGAATCAAAGACCTACTCCAACCAACCCAAATCAGCCCCGAAGCAAACACAATAATCTTTCACGCCTACGACGGCTACACAACCGCACTCCCCCTAGACTACATCCTAGACAACAACATCATGATAGCCTACAAAATGAACAACGTAACCATGCCAGCAGAACGAGGCTACCCGTTTCAACTAGTTGCCGAAAGCAAATGGGGATACAAATGGATAAAATGGATAACACAAATCGAAATATCAGACAACGAAGACTACCTCGGATTCTGGGAAAGCCGCAACTGGCCCAACGACGCAGACCTGTAAAACCACTGTTTTAGTATATTTTTTCAATTTTTTGATATACCATAAACCAAAACTAGACATTAGTAAACAGTAAACATCAGCAAACCCGCTTGGCAGTTTTGGAAAAAGCATTTATGGAAACATAGGAAGATAATAGCTGAAACTTCAAGACAGGCGGACACAAAAAATTGAAACCAAAGACCACAATACGCAAGTTGTCCATGCTTTTACTGGCAACCCTTGTAGTTTTGGTTTCATTTTCTTCAGTTTTTAACCAAGTTTTTGCCCAAACAGCCGAGACTGAACCCGAATTTTTCATGGGAGTTCTGATTCTGGAAAGCGTGCAAGAAAAAATCTTGGACAGCATCAGAAAAGTCAAAGAACTCCAACTAGGCAACACAATAGTTTTGCACCCGCTGGACCAAGATTGGAATCTAACCAAGATAGAAGAAGCAGTCAGAACGGCAGACGAGTTGGGGCTTTACGTAACTTTTGAAACCTTTGACGCATGTGACCACGCGGTGAGAATCCCACCAGAAGTAATTGGAGAATGGAAAGCAAAATATCCTCACCTGATGGGGGTTTTGGTTCAAGAAATCTTTGGAAAACAAATAGACGGCACACTTTGGGAAAACAACTCCACAGGAACAATAACAACCCGCCTAGAAGCAGAACAAGCAATAATCCAAAACATCACCACATCGATGCGACTGGAAGAATTCGATGAAGTTGGTGCAAAAATTTTCCTTCAAGAAAACGTAATCAGTTACGCCGCCGCAAACACATCATATTGCGACGTTTTGATGTGCAAAGTCTTCAACGCCCCCAACTTGGAACTGATGATAGGGTTAACCCGTGGAATGGCAAACAGCTACAACATACCTGAGTGGGGAATCTGGGTAGATACATGGAGAGAGTGGGTAAAACCACCAGCATTCACACCAAACGATGTTGAACGGGCACTATACGAAGGGTGGTTTTATGGAGCCAAATACTTCTTTTTTGAGCAGGGCAACTTCTTTGGAACCTTAGACCGCGATTGGCCAACCAAGTTTATTGTATTAGACAAAAACGGGGAACTTACAGAATACGGAAAAGTGCTCCAAAGGTTCTATTCGTTCTTGAAAAACCAACAAAGCATGAACATCGACCAACCCGACTACCAAGCATCTATCGCAGTTATGATTGGACAAAGCGGTTGGGGTAGCAGAGGACCAAACTGGGGATTGTTTGATCAGACGGACAGGTATTGCGACTTCGATTACCGTTTACTAAACCTGTTTTTCCCCGGAATCGGGCATAACTGGCAGATTGGAAGCGCATTAACAGGAAAAGAAATCACAGGTTTACCCTTTGGCATGGTTGACGTAATTTCGATTTATACTCCTGCGGATGTGCTAAAACAGTATGACCTAGTTATCGGCTTAGGTTGGAGCGTAATGACACCAACTATTGCCACCAACATCGACCGCTACGTAAAGGCAGGTGGTGTTTTCTTTTCGTTTTTGTCGTTTACTCACGCTAACCCAGAAGTAGACGAGC
>JAOZIC010000156.1:14050-18236 GCA_026014605.1 Candidatus Bathyarchaeota archaeon | reverse complement strand
GGTGTTTTCTTTTCGTTTTTGTCGTTTACTCACGCTAACCCAGAAGTAGACGAGCTTGCAGACCCCGAAGCGTGGATACTTAGTTATGCTTCCACGTTTGGAATTAACGTTTTAACTACTCCGCTGAATGGCGCTGACGTGTCAACGGACGTTCATTTGTATAACATCACATTTACAGAGGATACTTTTTGGTTCCCGTGGAACACAAGAACCTACAGCTACGAATCAGATGATGAAGGTTTTTGGTTCTGGAAATTCAAGTACGAAATCCAAGAAACACCAAACACGCGTGTGTTAGCGTGGGTTAATGGAGAGCAAAGTTATCCGAACGCGTTTATTGTGGAAAACAAAAACGGCGAGGGCTACACGTATATGGTTAACACACGCAATGCACATTCGTTGCCTGACGGCGTTTTAACGGATGTTTTGGTTGACTTCTTGAATTTTCTGTGTTCATACTTTGTAAGACCCTTGACATATGTGCCTTACCCAGAAACAGAGTACTGGCTCAGTCAAGGGCAATCGGACAGGGCAGTTTATTTGATTCACGACAACTCCACAGAAACCTACACATTCCAGTATTACCTGCGTGCCTTAGAAGCGGGTTTGGTTCCGGGCGCGGAGTACCTGGTTTTTGATTACTTTAACCGCGAGTTTATCGGATTTGTTGACGATTGGATGGTTTCACTTAATGTCACGTTGCATTCTAACGAGGGCAAGGTCTTTGTGTTCTTAGAAGACGACAACAAACCTCAGGTAATATACTCCGATGCACTTTTGGATTCAGCCACACTTTCTGGCACTAGACAACTAGACATCACCATAGAAGGCGTGCCAGATACAACAAACACTACCACAGTTTACTGTTCAGATTTTGGGCAACCAAAATACATTCTTGGATTACCTTACGAAGTATCCCAGATTTATGACCAAACAAACAAGTTTTTGACCATAGTAACAGATTCTGACATATCGGTTGGCTGGGATAACACCACAGCTTACTCGGTGGTTTCGTCAACTGCTCCATTATCAGGTGTCACATGGAACCAATCATTAGGAACCCTAACGTTGTCTGCAAACGGAACAATTGGACAGCAAGCCACAGTTGAAATTGAAACTGGTGACAAATTACCAGATTACGTCAAAGTTAACGGCGTAGAACTGTCAACATGGAGTCACGACGAAACAACGGGCATAGTCACCGCTCGTTTTAGTTTTCCAGCTCAAGAAACACAGTTAACGTTGGGTTTCAAGGCAATTGGCGTAGACCAAACAGTGGTAAGCAACGAAAGAGCGGATGTTGGTAGCGTTCAAACTGTATGTGTTCATGTGGCTTGGATGCGTGATGCCTCGGATGTGGAAGGTGCAACCGTAACGGTGGATAATGTAGAGTATGTAACTAATTCGACGGGTTGGACATCCTTTGAAGTGAGTCAAGATTCTGTTAGCAGAACCGTTTACGGCGTTAACAAAGTGGAATATAACAGTGTGTCTGATTTTGCAAAAGCCGCCAATGACCCGCAAATCATATGGGACCAGATTAACATTACAAACCTCAAAGCTTTTGATGACATAGTTCCTGCAGGTTCGCCACAAACTGTGTGGTTAACTGCCGAATACCAGTATGACTATACCCGTTTTGATGGGTCTAAAGGGACAATTTACTTCAACGGGGAACCAATGACTTATTCGGAACAGAATTCACGTTGGGAATACAACATAACATCAAATGAGGCGGGTCCAAAAATGTATGAAGTCACCTCTGTTGACGACACAGTTTATGGTTTGTCCGCGGTTTGCAGTCAGGCAAACAACTTGACAGTAACGTGGGACAAAGTGGAGATAACTGATGTTGAATATGAAACACCTGCCTTAGGAAAAGTAAAAATGAAAATTCATGTCGAGTTCAGTTACACAAAGAATCCGGTTACTGGCGCAACAGTTGTTGTAAACGATGTCAAATGCACCGAAACCGAGCAGGGAGTTTACGCCTACGAGGTAGATGATTGGGGACCAGTTCCAACGTTTCTTGTTAAGGTGGAGTATCCTAACTTTGGGGTAACAACAAAAACTGTTTCGGATATCCAGGCTCTGAATTCTTTGATGTATTTGGTTTTTGGATTAGCAATTGTTGTTATCATAGTTTTTGTGATTAAACGAAAAAAAGGAACAAAACAACATGAACCCGAAACCTAAAGCACATAACAAGACACAAGGCTTTTATCTGCTAAACTTACGAACCTTGAAAGGGGATAGTTGAGGGCTTGAAGGTGGATTGGAAAATTCTGTTGATAACTGCTCTGTCCGCGTTCATAGGCAGCATCGGACAACTGGAATTTAAACGAGGCGCAGACAACCTCCAGTTCGACATTAGGTCGCTGCTTACGAATTATCATTTAATTGCGGCGTTATGCGTGTATGCCATATCAACTGTGTTGTATGTTTACGCACTAAACAAAGGACAACTCTCTATAATCTACCCAATAATCGCAACTTCATACATTTGGACACTGTTTTTCTCAAAGATTTTCCTAAACGAACAAGTCGGGATATACAGCTGGGCGGGAGTATTCTTTATCATACTGGGAGTCACACTGATTGCCGTTCAAGCAGGTAGATGACACTTGATTGTAGTCACGATTCCCGCGCATAACGAAACAAAAAACCTGCGGAATTGTGTAGAACAGCTTCTGCAAGAAACAAAGAACCTAAACGAAGAATTCCGTTTGGTAATAGCAGAAGACGGCAGCACAGACGGAACAGAAATTCTGGCACAAACTCTAGAGGGGATGTATCAAAACGTTATTCATTTTCATTACCCCCGAAAACTTGGTCGCGGCTTAGCTCTAAAACGTGCATGGACCAAACTGGACGGGGACATCTACGCTTTTATTGACGCTGACCTTGCAACGGATATGAAATATTTTCCGCAGTTAATCAATTTGATACGGGAAGGGAATGATTTAGCAACAGGCTCGCGGTACATGAAAGGTGCAAAAGTTGAGCGCCCGTTTTTGCGGGGTTTTACTTCGCGGGTCTACAACAAACTTATCAGAATGATGTATAAAGACAAAGTTTTTGACCATCAAATTGGGTTTAAGGCGTTTTCTAGACGGTTGATTAAGGACGAAATCAACAACTGCACAAGCGAAAACTGGTTTTGGGACACTGAAATTATAGTTCGCAGCATTCATGACAAATACAAATGTGTAGAGTTCCCAGTGGAATGGAAAGAGAAACAGCGAAAAAACACGTCTATAAAACGGTTGATTTCAGATGTCATGATTCACGGTTTTGGGATAATTAAACTAAAAAGCACGCTTAACGTAAAGAAGTAAGGACGAAACAAAATGGCGGAACAAATAGGTAAAACTCTAGGCTCTTTTTTTGATACACTAAAAAAGTCAAAGAAAATTATTTTGCTGATGGTCATTGTTGCGGTAGTATCTATTGGGGGCACTTCACTGATTTCTATCATGTTGAGCAGAACACAAAACATCTACGTGCCCAGTCTGGGGTTTATAAAAACAATTGAAGTAGAAGCATACTCAGATGCTAACTGCAATAATCTAATGGAGCAAATTGAGTGGGACCAAATCACTCCAGGGGAATCTACGGTCAACACACTTTACATAAAAAGTGTTAGCAACTTCGAAATAGTTTTGACAATTGACATAAGAGAGTGGAGTCCTGCAGAAATGGCGGATTATATTACAATAACAACGGACTATGACGGACAACGATTAAGTCCAGGAGAAATAATTCAAATACAAATGAGCTTGTCAACCGTGGATTCAAAAGAATTCAAGGAGTATCTTGTTGAAAATGAAGTCCAACAATTCAGTGTTGACATTCACTTCATTGGCGTTGAGTAAAAGCTTGTTTTGTTTTCTAGTTTTTCGTCAAGTTGCATAAACAATTTAAAGTGATAGCCTAGAAATACATGGCACAAACCAGTACGGAAGAATTTCTAGTTGAATGGCGCTCTTGAACGCATTGTAGAACGTTACGGCAAATGGCGGTTAGCTTTTGTAGCCTTTCTTGTAGTATACGCAATCATTTTGTTGATGTATCTGGACTATGCGCCGATTCAGTGGGATGAAACTCCGCACCTTTCAGGTCCAGTTATACTAAATCAGGGAAGACTGTTCATTGACTACCTAGAAGTTTACGCGTTTTATCCGCC
>JAOZIC010000156.1:11138-13950 GCA_026014605.1 Candidatus Bathyarchaeota archaeon | reverse complement strand
TAAATCAGGGAAGACTGTTCATTGACTACCTAGAAGTTTACGCGTTTTATCCGCCACTGTTCGACTTGACAACTGCTTTGTATTTCATAATACTAGGTCCAAGCCTTTTTGCGGGAAGACTTGTTTCAGTTACCTTTGGGTTACTAACAGTATGGGCAGTTTTCGAATACGCTTACAGAAACTTTGAACCAAGAACCGCACTACTTTCAAGCATCGTCTTTGCGTCAATGCCCGGATTCATAGTGCTCTGCAGATTGGCGTTAATCGAAACGATGCTTTTGTTCTTTTTCACACTAGCGCTTATGCTGTTCTTTTGGTGGGTAAAAACAAACAACAACAAGTTACTGCTCCTAACTGGATTAGCATTAGGTTTGGGATTCATTACCAAATATCAAACTTTGATTGGCGGCATAGTCATGCTGGTTACCATACTTTTGATGTACCGAGACCACATCATCAAAAGAATCGGCAAACTGATGTTGATTGCCATTATTGCTGGACTTGTATTTTTGCCGTGGTTTGTTATTGTATATTCTTACTATGCGGCGGGAAATCTTGAAATTTGGATGTATGCAATCAGTGTTGGAACCGCAGAAAGAACCGCATACAGCGAACGCTTCCACCCCGCCATATTTTATCTTCAGGAAATGACCTACCCATACAACCATATTCACCCAGTTTCGTTGCCACTTTACATACTGGGTCTGGTTGGATTAGGCTACTGGGCTTGGCGAAGAAAAGAGGCAGACAAATTTTCGTTAATTTGGTTTGTTGCCATTTACGTCATATTCACGCTGATTCCAAACAAAAACTGGAGATATGTCACACTCCTGTTTCCAATTCTAGCAATTTCGGCGTCAGATTTGATTTTGGCGTTATGGGACAAATTAAGAAACACAATAAAAACGCACAGAATCGGTTTACGCAACCCAATGGTAGTTAAACTTGTTTCAGTTGTTTTTATTGTTTCAGTTGGAGCAACAATGGTGTACAGTTGGAACGACGCCTACTCGTGGGTAGAAAGAGAACACGTTAACATTCCAATCGAGGACGCAGCTCAATATGTTCATGATAATTCTCCTCCAGAAGAGGGCTTGGTAACTTTGTTTAATGGTAACTTCTTTAGCACAGAGATGGTAAGATTTTATCTGCGAATAAAAGACTCAAGCGAAAGAAGAGTGTTTCCGTACCCAAAAGATGCAGTTGACAGTTATCCGCCAACGCTTAACGAAACACAGCTAGTAGAACTGTGTGTTGGGTCAAACGTAAGGTATCTGCTGTTGTATGAACATGGTAACATAACATATTATCAGTCAGACTGGAAATCATATTACGTGCTTGATAGGCTGCTTGCTTCAGAACATTTCACACAAGAAACAGTGTTCGGAACATACCCAAGAAGAATAACCGTTCTGAAGTTTACGCCAAACCCGTAAAAGGAGCAAAACATAGTGGTAAATGGCAACAAAAAGGTTACAATCGCGGTACCTGTTTCAATAATTTCTGATGTCCCACATTTGCGAGAAAAAACCTTGAAAATCGGGTTAATCGGCAGGGCAGCAGCCATTTTTCGTGTTAACGAAATCATTGTTTATCCAGATAACACCAAAATAAACCAAAAACGCAGCAGAAACCTGATAGCAACACTGCTGGCATACATGGAAACACCACAGTATCTAAGAAAACGGCTTTTCAAAATCAAACCCGACCTAAAATACGCAGGCATACTACCGCCACTACGTACACCGCATCACCCAATAGCAAGCCACAGCTCAGAACTAAAGGTTGGAGAACACCGCGAAGGAGTAATACTATCAGTTAACGAAAAAGGCTCCATAGTAGACATCGGTTTAGAACGCCACGCATTACTCGAAAACAAGTTCCTCCAGATAAACAAACGAGTAACAGTAAAAATAACCCAGCTCGGCAAACGACCAAAAGCAGTCTTAGCAAACAAAAGTGAAATCGAACAATACTGGGGCTACACGGTTACTACGTCTAAAACATCGTTTGGAAACATTTTGCAGACACAAAAATATGACCTGGTAGTTGCCACATCAAAGATTGGAACACCAATAAACGAGGTTTCTGACAAGCTGGCAAAGCGGTGGGAAAAAGCAAACAAAATCTTGGTAGCTTTTGGTGCGCCTTCAAAAGGACTTCAAGAGATTGCTGCTCAAGAAAAGCTCAAGTTAGAAGATGTGTCAGATTTTGTTGTTAACACGATTCCAGAACAAGGAACTGAAACAGTAAGAACTGAAGAAGCGCTTTACGCTTCTTTAGCTATACTGAACACTCTTGTGAAATAAAATTGGAAATTATGTTGTTTGTACAGCAGATGTTGGCCGTTTGGCTAACTCAAGCAAAACGTTTTGAGTTTGGTTATCGCGCACAATTGTTAATTCAACGGTTTCTCCGGGCACAGTGTATTCTTCAAGGTATGATGAAAGGTCGTCTATGCTGGTTATGCGTGTTCCGTTAACTGCGATTATTATGTCGCCGCCGATTGTCACTAAACTGCTGACAACAACTACTTCATCTGTTCCACCATGCAATCCTGCGTGGTCTGCGGGTCCACCGATTGTGATATAGGAAATTAGCCAACCATAGGTTATGTCTGTGTCTAGTTCTTGGGCAATTTCGTAGGTCATGTCTGTTCCTGCTGCACCTAACCAGGGGTGGTCGTTGTACGAGCCGTTGTTGATTAAATCGATGATTTCTCTTAAGATGGTGTTAGATGGAATCGCAAAACCTAGTCCTTCTGAGTCTTCGACGATTGCTGTTGCTATGCCGATAACTTGTCCTTGGTAAT
>JAOZIC010000156.1:3597-11038 GCA_026014605.1 Candidatus Bathyarchaeota archaeon | reverse complement strand
CCTTCTGAGTCTTCGACGATTGCTGTTGCTATGCCGATAACTTGTCCTTGGTAATTTAATACTGGACCACCACTGTTGCCGGGATTAAGGGCTGCTGTTGTTTGTATGACGTTTGCTATTACGTAGCCGCCAGTTGTGTCTGCACTCAGGGTTCTGCCTAAGGCGCTGATTACTCCTGTGCTCATGGAACCCGCTAAACCGTATGGGGTACCCACAACTATTACGGGGTCGCCAACTTGCAGATTTGAGGAACTGGCAATTTGTAACGGTTTAAACTCAGTTTCTGGTGCTTCTGCAGAAATCACAGCAAGTTCTGCGTATGGGTCTGAACCCAGCACCTCTGCGGGGTAGGAGTTGCCGTTGTTAAACGTAACAGTGATGTTAACTGCGTCGTCTACGACGTGACTGTTTGTTATAATTACCATCTGGGAGGCAAATTCGTAAACAAAGCCAGAGCCCTGAATTTCTGAGTAGTAAGCCCGCCCAAACATGTCGTACTGTGGCACCAAGCCATGTATTACTACCACGGAGTCTTCAACTTGTGCATACAAATCAGAAAGCGAAACATTTCCCAGATTAACTGTGGTAGTAGTGCTTTGTGATGTTTCAATATTTGCAAGCTGTTGCTGAAGTGACGAGACCTCATTTTCTAAACTTGCAACTTGATCTGAAAGACTAGAGTATCCAGCAAAGTAACCAAACGCGGTTCCTGCAACTAGGCTTAGAACCACAACAACGACCACAAAAAGTGTGGTCTTATGCGTCTTCTTTGGTTGCTCGTATGTTATTGGTTCCAAATTCATTTTCTCCTGTTTGTTAAGAGTCCTCAGTTGAAGAAAACGGGTTGAAAACCAACTTTATTATGCCACGTTTTTCTAGGCGTTCCATGGCCTCAAAAAACTGGTAGTGCTGCATTTCTTTTGTTTTGAAATGTTGAAGCATTTCTTTAACAGAAGATTTAGTGCATCCACTTTGTTTGAGTTGCTTTTGCAGATAGTTTACTAGCCGTCTTTCTATTTTACCACATTTCCATGTGGTATTTCGGCGCAATTCCGCAGTTGTTTCAAGCATCCGTTGAGATTCAATTCCAGAAATCATTATCAAATATTTTCACCACCATGCAGTTGAAGAGCGCCACAAACATTCATCCAATTTGAAATCCAAGTTATCTCGAAGAGTGTTTAATTTCAATTCTTAGTATCTCCTCTAGTTGTGCCAAAGTTTGTTAGAAATTAAAAAAGGGTTTTTCAGAATTATACCAGAATTTCGCATGTTGTTTCGAAACCCTAAAGTATTATTCTGATTGACCAAGTGCACCATTTTAGTTACCCGCCCGTATCTCTTTACGCAAGAATATCATATACGACGCAGCAAAGCACGCACCAGCGACCACAGCTAAAACAACTATCTGGGGCCAATTAGTCAAGATATCCTGCGCTTCATCGACATACTGAATTGAAGGAAATCCAGTAGAAGAGTCAAAAATTAGTTCTCCACTCGAACTGGTAACAGGTACCCTGTTTATAGTGATTATAGCAGATGATGCTTCTTGGTAAAGAATCGATGGTGAAAACCGTTGTATAGTAGTTCGAAGTTCATTTTGTAGTTCCATGCGCTCCATGTAGTCGTCAAAGAAATTTTGATCCAGCATCCCACCACTACTATAGACAGAGCTTGGCCATACTGTTGGATAAACAGTGTTGGCAACAAGGGACGCTACTATACTGATAACAACTGCGGAAAAAATCCACATAGAAATCGACGCAAGCATAGATGTTGTTGTTTTTTTAGTCAATGTTGAAAACAGGACACCAATAGAAAGCCAAACGGACAGATACAGAATAGTGACTAAAGTGAATGCCACAATCCTTACAATATGGTCGGGGCTTGGACCAAAACCCAGCATTGGAATCGCTGCACCGGTCATTATGCCGATAGTGCTTACAGCCAACAAAGAAAGGGCGATAATTCCTGCAAGAAACTTGCCGTTAATTATCGAGTCCCGAAATATCGGCTGAGACAACAAAACCGACAGACTTCCCTGAGATTTTTCACGGTTTATGGCATCAAATCCCAGAGCTAAACCAATAATGGGTCCGAACATCAACATAACATAGGTAAAAGAAAGCCCGCTCATAGATGATGAAAAAATGTTTACGAACGCACCTGATCCCAATTGTCGTATAGACTCAGCACCTTGGTATGCTGAAACTAGAGATAGCACTATAATCAAAGCAAACAGCAAAAGAAACCGTTTACTTCCAAGATGGTCTGCAAGCTCTTTTTTACAAACTACTATGAAACTAGTCAAAGTTCAGTTCCTCCACAATATTTTTCAAAGTTTTTTCAATCATTAATTTCCCACCCTGATTTCTTGCCGTAAAAATATAATATACGACAAAGCAAAACATGCAATTAAAACAGCCGCCAACGTAGTCATATGTGGCCAGTTAACAAACATATCATATTCGGGCGGAGCGAAGTCGTAATACACAACTCCTGTAGAATACCATCCATTATTACTAAGAATTGATAACGCAGAGTCTTGATAAAGAAGCGATGGAGAAATCATGCACAGAGTCTTTTGAAGATCGTTTTGCTGTTCCAGACGGTCCATAAAGTCGTTTGCTTCATCACCAGTCAAAACTTGGTCGCCGAGATACACAGTAATATCGTCACCAGTACGTGACATTCCATAGCCACCATACGTCGAATACGTTGGTATGATTAAGTTAGCCAATATCATAGCAATCGTTGTCATTAGCATTGCAGAAACAAACCATGTTGATACAGATGCAATCATAGATGTTGTTATTTTTTTGGTTATTGTTGAAAACAGGATACCAATGGCAAGCCAAACAGACAGATAAAGTATTGTTATCAACGTGAAAAACACTATGCGTACGATTTGGTCAGGAGTTGGACCAAAACCCAACAGAGGAATCGCAATACCGGTCATCATTCCGACGGTGCTTACTGCCACCAAAGAAAGCGCACTTACACCTGCAAGAAACTTGCCGTTAATTATCGAGTCCCGAAACATTGGTTGAGACAAAAGTACAGAAAGGCTTCCGTAGTTTCGCTCCCTGTTTATGGCGTCAAAGCCTAAGGCTAAGCCGATTAGAGGTCCAAACATGAACATTATGTACACAAAAGATGATGATGAAGTAAATATGTCAAGAAAAACAGCAGTACCTTGATTTCTCACACTGTCTGCTGCGGAATATGCGGAAAAAAAGGACAACCCCAAAATTAAAGCAAACAACAAAAGAAACCGTTTGCTTCCAAGATGATCATAAAGTTCTTTTTTGCACACCACAAGAAAACTAGTCATATTAGTCGTCCTCGTAATAGTTCAGAAATATTTCTTCCAAACTGTGTTCTTTTGGTTTCATAAGCAAAATTGTGGACCCACTTTTTGTTATTGCTTCAGAGATTTCTTGGGACTTGTCGATGTTTGTTTGAACAAATAGTTTATTCTTACTTTCTTTGTCAACCGAAGTAACGCCGTCGATGTCTTTGAGTTTTTGAATCAAGTCTGATGAAACCTTTGTTAACTCAAACTCGATTGATGTTCGGTCTTTTCCATCAAAGTGGTTAGACAAGTTTGCTATGCTATCAGATACTACAAGTTGCCCCTTGCGTATGATAAGTACACGTTGACAGGTCTGCTGGATTTCGTACAACAGATGGGAAGACATCATTATTGTGAGGTTGTAATCTTTGTTTAAACGAATTAGAAGGTCCCTCAGTTCCTTAGTAGCTTTTGGGTCTAACCCGAGTGTTGGCTCGTCAAAGAATGCAATTTTTGGTTTTTTGACCAAAACTTCCATGATTCCTAGACGTTGTTTCATTCCTCGGGAGAATTTGCCAACTTTGGTGTCTGCCCACTTTTTTAGGCTAACCATGTCGAACAGTTCATCTATTCGTGTTTCAAGTTCATCTCGGGGTATTTCGTTTAGTTCCCCGATGTACCTAAGGTTCTGCCTTGCTGTTAGGTCATCGTAGTATCCTGCGCCTTCGGGCAGCATTGCCGCAATTTGTCGGACGTTTTTGGATTGCTCGATTACACTATAACCGCCAACTGAGGCGGTGCCAGATGTGGGTAAAGAAAGCCCCATTAACATGAGGAGGGTTGTTGTTTTTCCAGACCCGTTGGGACCTAGAAACCCAACAACTTCTCCTTCGTTGACGGTTAAGTCCAGTTGGTCAACCGCCTTTATCTCCCCATAATGTTTTGTTAACTGATTTGTTTTTATCATAGGTTCAGACAATTTTTTTACCTCCGTTTAAATTTCCTGAAAACTAACACAAGCGCAACAATGATGATTACAGCTAACCCAAACCCGTAGATTCCCCACTCAGTAGAAGTGTTAACTGTAACCCTGACTTGCATTGCGTCAGATTCAGCTTGATCAGAAAATGCAGTAAAACCGACTAAGTAGTCCCCTGCGATTGTGTCTTTAGGTGTGTCTATGGTGACAGTGAACTGGCATGTTTCTTGAGGTCGTAGTATATCCACCTGTGCAGGACTGATTTCAACATCCCAACCATCTTCTGCTTCGAATTCAAGACCAATAACACTCAGAGTTGAAAATCCTGTGTTTCTAACGGTAGCAGTAAAAGTAGCAGTTTCACCGCTTGTTGTAGTGGTAAGCAACGTAGAAAGTATCAATTGCATATCAAAAGAGCCAATTATTGTAACCTTGAGTTCGACATCTGCGAGTACAACTCCACTTTCTGATTTCACTTGAACAGTTATGTTGTATGTGCCCAGATTAACGGTGCTAGGTGGAGTAACCTCGACAACCAGTGCTTCAGCAGTTTGAGGGTCAATGTTGAGTTGAGAAATCTCGGAGTCCCCAGATTTGATAACTGCTTTCCAGTCAGCGGGAGCATTAGCAGACAACAACAAAAGCCTGTTAGCATCCCCGAAGTTGCCCAAGTCCACTTGATAGGTTACAATTTTTCCTGCTTCGATAGTGACTTCTGGAAACTTGGTAGTCATTTTAATTTCTTCAACAGATGCAGGTTCAACCAAAGAAACAGTTAATGGAAGAGTTCCAACAGTTAACCCTTCGACTTTAACTGTAACATAGACGACGTAGTCTTTGCCTGTCTCGGCTAGTGGAGAAGACAACACACCAACAGAAAACAGCAACACACTACCAGGGTCAACAACAAGGTCAGTGATGTATTCTTCATCTGCATTTTTTATGTAACCAGTCCAATTAGCGGGCAAAGAATCAACTGAAAGGCTAACAGGTGTTTGAAAAGCATATGGAAGCGTTAAGCTCACAGAGAACATGGCAACGTCTCCAGGCAGAGACAATTTGGTCGGAAGCATGCACGACAGAATGGATTCGGTTGAAGGCTCTACAACCACCGTAAAGCTTAGTGTGTAAACTGCTACGCCATCAACAGTTACGGTTACGGTGTTAGTTCCAACAGAATCCAACGGAACAGTGCACATAACACGTAGATTCATGCTGCTTCCAGGCGCCAATACGGTGTTTAGCACTTTTTGATTACCAGAATCAACGACTTTTGCGGACCACCCATTTGTGCTAGAAACTGAAAAATCTAGGCTTTCTGCGAATTCACCGTTATTTGTCGCGGTGAAGGAAAGATACAAGTTTTCTCCTGGGTTTGCAACAACAGTATAAAGGGAAGTTGATAGAGCAATTGATGGACTTAAGAGAACGTCTCCAAGTTCAAGTTGTCCACCTGCAGACACCAAAGAAACAGTCGTGTTTAGTTTAGCATAACCTGCTTTTGAAAAAGTAATTAAAGCTGTGGAACTCACTGGTGCCTCAAAAGTGAAAGCTCCATCGGCGGAGGTTTCAACACTGCTAAGTATTTTTCCGTTAGATGCACAGGAGGCAACTAATACTTGTGGTATTCCGGCACCTGAATTGTCAACAGCTCTGCCAGAAACCAGAACGGTGGATTCGGTGCGGGTTAACATAGTAATGGTTAATGACGAATTAATTGATCCAAGAGCATTCACGGAAATACTGTAGTCGTTGTCTAGGGGTGCGGTTACAGGAACAGTAACGTCCAATTGAAGAGAAACGCTATCACCAGAACCGATGTTTAGTGTCGCAATGTCATAGCTTTGATAAGACAATTTTGTATTCCACCCAGCAGGTTTAGATACAGAAAAATCTACAAGTTCAGATTCACTACCACAATTTTCCACAGTTACCGGAATTACAATAGTGTCGCCCGGCTTGACTATTATGCTCAAAATTGAAGCTGATAGGCGTAAACTACTAAGTAAAGTAATATTACCCAGACCAGTGAGCGCGCTTTGCACAACAACGGTTTTTGCTAAATCTGCGTATCCCATTTTTGTGAAATGTAGAACATAGGTTCCGAACCCAACACTTGACATACCGAAGTATCCATTCGGATTAGTGTAAGTGGAAGCGATAACTTGTTCACCTGCAAGAAATTCCACAGTTACACCTTGCACGAACTCGCCATATTCATCGATGACATTCCCAGAAACATATGAAGTGGTTTGAGCGAATGTCATCAAAGACGATGGAAAAATGCTGATGATTGAAACTAAACTTACTAAAATAATTAACAAACAGGTTTTGGTTTTTTTAATATTGAACGTTTTCATTTTTTTTCCCTTTTCATTTTGAAATTTGAACTGTTTCACCAAGTCTACAATCAGAAGCCACTACACATGTTGAGAGCATCACAGGTAAACCTGAAGAAACATCAACGGTATTGATGAGATTATTGAATAGAAACTTCTTTTTTCCAGTTTTCATGACTCATCTAGTTTGACTTAATGTACAAAAATGGAATATAAGTCTGATTGCAGAACACAGTGTTCTATTTGTAGAACAACAAAATCTGAGTTAGTCAAGGTTTCTGTCGGACCAAAGAGATTTCACAGATTTTTTGGTCAATTTTTTGATTTTGAAATAAGCTTAAATACGCATGAAACTGAACAAGGTTTCCAATCGGAATATTGTTCATACAACTAAAGGTTGAATGTTTATTGAATTGCCCCAACTGCGATAAAGAAATAGTAGACGAAAACGCAGAAGTTTGTCCCAACTGCGGAGAACCACTAACACCCGAAGAAGAAAATGAAGAGGAACTACAGGTCACAGACATACAACCAAAACGCGGAGACACAACTGTTGCGGTATCCGTTTTTACAATAATTGCAGCAGTTATCATCGCCAGTTTGGGATTTATAGGAATATACCAATACCCAACATTAATAGACTATTACGGTCCTTCTTACGCTTCTAACTTCACGGGATTTCTAATCTTTGGAGCTATTGACACAATCTGCGGTTTAGTTGCGATTGTTGGAGGCATTTTTATGCTAAAGAAGCGGCACCTAAAATTTTCCTTGTTGGGTGCAGTTTTCGTGTTAGCCGCAGTAGGTTCCACATACATAACAATGGTC
>JAOZIC010000156.1:0-3497 GCA_026014605.1 Candidatus Bathyarchaeota archaeon | reverse complement strand
TGGCTTATCGCAGGAACCCGAGGAGGCATCACACGCGCAAAAATAATCGAAGCAATAAAGGAACAGCCGCAAAACGCAAACCAGCTTTCAAACATACTAGAAATGGACTACAGAACAATAAGGCACCACCTTAACGTCCTCAACAAAAACAAGCTAATAACCTCAACTGGAGACGGATATGGAAACACATATTTTTTGTCTCCAGAACTGGACGAAAACTACGAAGTTTTTGAAGAGATTTTGAACAAAATTTGGAAAAAACAAAAAAGGAAGGAAAAATGAAATGAACAGTAACATGAAACCAATTCCAAAAAGTTTGATAGTCACACTCATTATGCTAGCCATTACTGTACTAACACTATACTTGGCTATCACAAACACAACAAACTCCTTTTTTACGCAAAGACCAATGCCAAACGAGTTCGGAGACTCAGGGGGAATGATATACTACAGCTGGGACTTCGAAGTTTTCTATATCGTCAAAACAATACTGTCCACAATCAACGCCACACTTCTGGTTTTCATGATGATAACATATATTGACATGTACAAAAAACTGCCATCAGAATTCACAGTCGGTTTGATAATATTCTCAATGACCCTGCTGCTTTACGCGCTAGTCTCTAATCCGTTGATGCAAAAAGTCTTTGGTTTCTACGGTATTGGACTTGGCCCGTTTGCTATGCTGCCAGACCTATTCACGTTTCTAGCATTGTGTGTTTTGATGTATCTAACATGGAAGTAACAAAAAGTATTGAAAACACAGAAAATTTGCTGCAGTTAACAGTTCGTGTTAAGCAGCAGTTCTAAGGTTTGATAATTTCGCAAAAATCCTATACCTTTTTCAGTTGTGAAATATGACGAGCCATTACTAAGAAGACCAGTTTCCAGCAGTAGTTCTAAATATTTTTGAACAAAATTGTAGCTTAGTCCGCATGCGTACATGATGCGTGTTTTTTTGGCGCCGTTTTTTGAAACTTTTAGTATTTCTGCGATTATGTCAAAAGAACTTCTCATGCAGATGCCTCCAATGATTCAATGCTTAGAAATGCGTCCAACTCGCTATTCAGACCACGAAGAGTTTTTGAGATTTGTTCACCGCACAGTTGAACATATTCGGGAAAGGATAGGGGTTGCATATTAATCACTAGAAACAACCCTCCAATTTTCTATAAATAGCATCCTCTACTGTTGAGTATATTCCGAAAAAGGAAATATTGTTACAAAAAAATACTCAAAACAACATTAGAAAACTCCAAAAAAGGGAACTAAACGGACTGTTTTCGGTAGTCTGCATTACGGTTAACCAAAACCCTTTGTTTAGCAGGTTTACAGGTTTTTCACATTGAACCAATCAGAATGAAAAAAGAATTTTTTATTAACCGCAACCTGTCTATTAGAACCGTGAGAGGAGTCAATATGGTAGAATTAGACTTCGGTGGAATAAAAGAAAACGTACTAACACGAAAAGAGTTTACAGTAGAAAAAGCAAAAGAAATTCTAAAGAATGAAACAATCGCCGTCCTCGGATACGGAATTCAGGGACGAGCCCAATCATTGAATATGAGAGATAACGGTCTTTGTGTTATCATTGGACAAGAAGAGAGATTCAAAGCCAATTGGGACCAAGCCCTTGCAGACGGGTGGGTTCCGGGCAAAACACTGTTTTCAATCAAGGAAGCTGCAGAGAAAGGAACAATCAAAATGTATCTGCTAACTGATGCTGCACAAAAAGCAGTGTGGCCATCACTCAAACCAACATTCAAAAAAGGCGATGCACTGTATTTCTCGCACGGCTTTTCCATAGTCTACAGAGAACAAACAGGCGTAGTGCCCCCAGAAGACATCGACGTCATCTTAGTTGCACCAAAAGGCTCAGGAACATCAGTCAGACGCAACTTTGTTGCAGGCAGCGGAATAAACAGCAGCTACGCAGTTCACCAAGACTTCACAGGCAAAGCACAAGACCGAGTGAAAGCCATCGGTATTCTGATTGGTTCAGGTTACTTGTTCCCAACTACATTTGAAAAAGAAGTATACAGCGACCTAACCGGAGAACGAGGAGTCCTAATGGGCGCAATCGCCGGAATAATGGAAGCACAATACAACTGCCTTAGAGAAAATGGTCACAGCCCAAGCGAAGCATTCAACGAAACAGTAGAAGAATTCACTCAGAGCCTAATCAGGCTAGTTGACCAAAACGGAATGGACTGGATGTACAACAACTGCAGCGAAACCGCAAGAATCGGCGCACTCAGATGGAGAGAAAGATTCAGAGACTGCACAAAACCACTGTTTGATTCACTGTATGAACTTGTAGCATCAGGCGAAGAAGTAAAAATTGTATTGGAAAAGAGCAAAGAACCTGATTTCAAACAAAAGCTAGACAAGCAACTAGAAGAAATGGGCGACTCAGAGTTGTGGAAAGCAGGCAAAACAGTCAGGTCACTGCGACCAGACTCTGCATAACAGCAGATGCTCTAACCAACAACATCAAACAGTTTAACGGGAGCTTTTTTTCTCCCTTTTGTTTTCTTTTTTTATTTTCCAAAAAAATGGTTACCCACTAAAAAATGTGGTAAATGAACCTGACACTCAGGCTCAGATTATAGGATATACAGGACAGTTTATTCGTCTACTTTGACTGATTTTGCGCCTCGCGACAATGCTGTAATACCTGTTCTTGCGACTTCTTTTACGCCGAAGGGTTTCATTAAACCGATGAAGGCATCGATTTTGTCTGAAGTTCCAGTGAGTTCCATCATCAAAGACTCAGAAGAAACGTCCACTATGCGTGCCCTGAAAATGTCTGCGTAGTTGATTACGTCTGAGCGTGTCTTCGTTGATAGCGCATTGACTTTGATTAACGCAAGCTCCCGTGTTACAATGTGGTCGGGGTCAAGCCGAGTTACTTTGATAACGTCAACAAGCTTGTTTAGCTGTTTAATTACCTGCTCGATGGTTCGGTCGTCTCCGTTTACCATTATGGTCATTCTGGCAAATCCTACTTCTTCGGCGGGTCCAACAGAGATGTTGTCAATGTTGAAGCCTCTGCGTCTGAAAAGGTTAGCAACGTTATACAAAACACCGGGCTTGTGCTCAACAATTGTTGATATTATGTGGGTGTGCTGTTGTACCAATGTTTACATCCCCGCTATTGTGTCTTTGAGTCCCTTACCAGGCGGAACCATCGGAAACACGTTATCCTCAGGTGAAATTGGAACATCAATTACAGTGGTTACATTTGTCTTTAAAGCATTTTTTATGGCGCCTGAGAACTCTTGGATAGACTGGACGCGAACACCCTCTGCGCCGTAGGCTTGGGCCAACTTTGGAAAATCTGGAACGCACCCCAGTTTTACTGCGGCGTATCTGCTCTTGTAGAAGAGCCGTTGCCACTGAGCTACCATACCCAGCATGCAGTTGTTTAACACAATTACTATGACGGGTATGTCCTCGGTTACTGAGGTTCCGAGTTCTTGTTCGGTCATTCTGAA
>JAOZIC010000023.1:21145-23144 GCA_026014605.1 Candidatus Bathyarchaeota archaeon | reverse complement strand
GTTGTAGTTACGGACAACTTTGAACGAAAAATCCTAAAACGTTTCGAGCTTTCTGAATCCCCTGTAGTTCTGTTTTTTGTTCCATCCAAAAAAGCTTACACTACAACAATCAATGTGGAACGCATGAAAAGCGTGGCACCCGCCGTTAAGGTTGCATACAAGGAAGCCTTGAACGGAAATTACTGGACTGCTTTGACATTGAACGGGTTAATCTATTCTTCAGCCATCGGTTACGACCCATCAATAGCCATAGATGCTCTTGCTTTTGGCGCTTTAGCTTCGGGTTTGTCGGGAACTGGTCCCGCGGTATCTGCTGTTGTGTCGGAAGAGAACGTGGAACAAGTAAAAGATGCGTGGCAGAAACGTGACGGAGAAATACTGCAAGCCCAGATTAATCAACAAAAAGCTAAGGTGATAAAATAATGGAAGTAACAGTCGAGAACACAAAACAACTCAAAGGCGTGGTCTCGGCTCCTCCATCTAAGGCATACACGCATCGAATGTTGATCGCCGCAGCCTTATCCGATGGAACTTCAAAAGTTTTTAACCCGCTAATCTCAGACGACACCACTGCTACGTTAAATGCAGTGCAAGCCTTTGGTGCCAAAGTAAAAATGGAACCAAATGTTTGGGTAGTTACTGGAGTTGACAAACTCAAAACACCCACTCACCCCATAGACTGCAGAGAATCAGGTTCAACCCTGAGGTTTTTGATACCTGTTGCAGCCCTTGCCGAAGGCTCTACAACTTTTTTGTTTAGTGCTTCCTTCAAAAAACGTCCAATAGAACCGCTTCTTGACAGCCTCAAAGATTTGGGCGTTGAATCCTCGGTTACAGAAAAGAACGGTTCATCAGTTGAAGTAACTGGAGGCGGAATAACTGGTGGGCACACTTCTATACGGGGAGATGTGAGTTCTCAGTTCATTTCTGGTTTGTTGTTTGCTTGTCCAAAAGCAGAAACGGAAACAAGAATCACAGTTACAACAGATTTGGAATCTAAAAGCTACGTCGACATGACCATGGACGTTATTTTGCAGCACGACATTAAGGGTTCAGCTGTACCTGACCTGTCCAAGATTTGGGTATATCCAAATCAAAAGTACAGTCCATGTGACCATACTGTTCCCGGAGATTTTTCTTCAGCTGCATTCCTTTTTGCTGCTGCGGCAGTCACCAAATCCGAGGTTACGGTCAACAATCTGAATTGCAACACGATTCAAGGCGACAAAGCCATATTGGATATTCTTGAAGTGATGGGTACATCAGTAATGCTTGGAGACGATTCTGTAACAGTTCAAGGCGCCAAGCTAGAGGGCGTAGATATAGACGCAAAAGATATTCCTGATTTAGTTCCTGTTTTGGTTGCTGTTGCATGTTTTGCGGATGCGGATTCAGAAATATTTAATGCAAAACGGCTTAGACTCAAAGAGTCAGACCGCTTAGCATCCATAACCGAAGAGCTAACGAAGATGGGTGCGGTCATCGAAGAAAAAGAAGATGGCTTAATCATAACTGGGTCATCTAAGCTACATGGGGCTTTGATTAATCCTCATAATGATCACAGAATTGCCATGGCGTGTGCGGTTGCGGCTCTTGGTGCAGAGGGAAAAACAGTAATTCAGGATGTTGAATGTATAAATAAGTCGTATCCAAAGTTCTTTGATGACTTGCGCATGTTAGGAGCGAGGGTGAGTTGGGACCAAATTCAATAGGAAAAAAGTTCGTCATAACCTGTTTTGGCGAAAGCCACGGCAGATGCATCGGAACAGTAGTTGACGGCTGTCCAGCAGGTCTTCCACTTTCAGAAGAAGATATTCAAATAATGTTGGACAAACGGCTGCCACAAAACAAAGAAATTGCTTCTGCCCGCAGAGAAAAAGACCAAGTTGAAATCCTTTCAGGAACCTTTGAAGGTTTCACTACTGGTGCTCCGATTTGTGCATTGGTTTGGAACAAAGAAGTAAAATCTTCAGACTACGACGCAATACGGGACAAACCC
>JAOZIC010000023.1:14883-21045 GCA_026014605.1 Candidatus Bathyarchaeota archaeon | reverse complement strand
GCAAAAAAGGACGAAGACAGCGTTGGCGGAGTAGTTGAATGTGTAGCATTTAACCTTCCGGTTGGCGTTGGTGAACCAGTTTTTGATTGTTTAGACGCCGACATCTCAAAAATGCTGTTTGGAATTCCCGCAATTAAAGGCGTGGAGTTCGGAGTAGGCTTTGAAGCAACAAAAATGAGGGGTTCACAAAACAATGACCCCTACGTGGTCGGCGACGAAGAAGTCAGGCTGTTAAACAACAATGCTGGCGGTGTTTTGGGCGGCTTATCATCGGGAATGCCTCTTGTTGTCCGAGTGGCTGTTAAGCCTACGCCTTCTATTTCAAAAGAACAAAAAACAGTGGATTTAACAAAGATGGAACCAACAATCATCAGTGTGAAAGGCAGACACGATCCGTGTATTGTGCCAAAAGCTGTTCCGGTTGTTGAAGCGTGTGTTGCCTCTGTTTTGGTTGATCAACTGATTCGCGGTGGTTTTATACCTAAAGTTTTGGGAGTTGAAGCTGTTGAAGAATTTTGTGACGATACGCAGGAAGATTGACGATATCGACGAAAAAATAGTTCTTTTAATCAAAGAACGCATGAACCTGTGCAAAGACATAGGCGCAATTAAACGTGAAATCGGAATTCCAGTCAAAGACACACGAAGAGAAGACGAAGTCTATTTGCATATTATGGCAAAGGCTTTGGAGTCTGGGCTTGACCCACAGAAAGTTGAGTCTATCTTCAAAGAGATTATTGCTTTGAGCGTTTTTGTTCAGGGTGCTGAATAAGAAGGTTTAAAGCGCTATTTCACAATTCTTCATTAAAACGCAGTCAGTTCTATGCCGCTCGGAAGGATAATGCGATGTTGTACGAAATAAGTGAAAAAGCCATACAACTAGAAAACCAAGGCAAAAAAATCATCAAATTCAATCTAGGAGACCCCGACCTACCTACTCCTCCTGAAATTGTTGAAGCAGCATACCAAGCAATTAAACAGGGAAAAACAAAGTATTCTTCTGCTGCTGGCGAAAAAGCACTGCGAGAAGAGTTGGCAAATATTCACGGGGTTTCTAAAGACAACGTCGTAGTTACCACTGGCAGTAAATGGGCAATTTACTCTTTGTTTTCTCTTTTGTTAAAGAAAGGAGATAACATTGTGGTTCCTTCGCCTCATTGGACCAGTTACGAGTTGGCAGCTAAACAGGTTGGAGTCGAGTTTCGTGTTTTGAAACGGGACATCGAGTCTGACTGGAAGATTGACGTTGAAAAGTTTGACCAGTTAATCGACAAAAACACCCGTCTGGTGCTGCTAAACAGCCCAAACAACCCGACAAGCAAAGTTATCGACGACAAAACCTTTACGGAACTGGTTAAAATCGCAAATGATAAAGGAGCCAAAGTCTTATCCGACGAAGTTTACGCTGACATCAGTTTTGTTAAACCCAAACGTATCTTGGAGTTTGGCACAGATAACATGCTTGTGGATGGTTTTTCTAAATCGTTTTTGATGACTGGTTGGCGAATCGGTTATGCGGTTGTGGAAAAAGAGTTAGCCAAAAAGATGGTTAAACTAAACCAGATAACAACCACTTGTGTTCCCGCGTTTATTCAATACGGTGCCCTTAAAGGCTTAGAGGACAGAAAACGAATCGCTGACAATATCAGAACAACATTCAAGGTTCGTGCAGACGCGGCGTACAGTGTTTTGTCTAACACTAAAATGAAGTTTTCAAAACCCGATGCACCATTCTATTTATTCCCCAAAGTTGATGGCTTAGATTCAGAACGTTTCGCCTTGGACCTGTTAGACAGCGGAGTTGCAGTTGCGCCCGGAACCGCTTTCGGAGATTACAGAGAATATTTCAGGATAGCTTTAACTCGTCCCGAAGATGAAATAAAGGAAGGCTTGGAAAAACTCTGTGAGGCTCTACCTTGAAAGTAGCAGTAATCGGCGCAGGAAAAATGGGTCGTTGGTTCACGAAACTTTTCAAAAATGAAGGCTACTCTGTAGTTGTTTGCAGCAGAACTAAACCTAAACTGTTGGCACTAAAAGACGAATTCGGCATACAAACTGCAGACAGCAACATAGACGCAATAAAAGGTGCAGACTGGGTTTTTGTTTGTGTGTCTTTGGACGCTTTGGAACCAGTTTTGAAGGAAATTGGTCCTCACATTGTTTCGGGTCAAGTTGTATTGGACATCAGCTCAATCAAAGAAATACCCGTGCAGCTTCTTCATAAACACGTAAAAAACGGAACAACATTGGGCACCCATCCAGTGTTTGGTCCAGGCGCAAAAAGTCTTGGTGGACAAAACTTTGTATTAACACCAGTTACTGAAGAGGATGAAAAGTTCGCAAAACAGTTCCGAGCATGGTTAGAAGAGCGCGGCGCAAAAGTGTCTGTTACAACACCCAAGAAACATGACGAGTATATGTCTATGGTTCTGGGTTTTCCTCACTTTGTTGGGTTAGTTGCAGGCGACACACTGGCAGAATGCCCAGATTTTGTTGGCGCAAAACAGGTTGGGGGCGCAAGCTACAAGATGTTGTTGACGTTAGCTGAAGCTGTGGCACTGGAGGAGCCCGTGTTTTATTCTAATCTTCACATGAGCTTACCCGAGATGGAAAAAATCGAAGGACTGTTTCTGAGCAAGGTCGAAGAGTGGCTCAAGTTAGTTAAGCAAAAAGACTGCAGCGGTTTTGGTGCAAAAATGCAACATGTTAAGAAACGTTTGAAAGAGTTAGACCCTGAATACGAAAAAGCGTACAATGAAATGTATCGCCTGTTGGATGATACCGATTCTTAAAAGTTGAAGTTTGGTTTTTTAGCCGCTTTGTATGAGCCCAAGATTTTTACGAACAATGTTTTGTCTTTGATGCTTTCTAGGGCTTGCTGGCACTGTTTTTCTGTTCGGTGACCTTCAAAATCTAGGTAGAAATGGTATTCCCAAGGAGTTTGTTTGGTGGGTCTGGACTCGATTTTTGTCAGGTTTATTTTTCTGTCAGCAAATTCCCCCAAAATCTTGTACAATGCTCCAGGAATTGATTTTGTTGCAAAAATTATGGAAGTTTTGTCGCTGCCAGAATACGGTGAGTCCTGTTTGTCTAACACAAAGAATCTGGTAGAGTTGTTTTTAACGTCCTCTACCTCTTTTTCCAAGATTGTCATGTCATAGATTTCGGCGGCTCTTTGGCTTGCTATTGCGGCGGAGTCCATCATGTTTTTTTCTTTAATCATTTTAACGCTGCCTGCGGTGTCAAAAGTGGAGATTGCCTTAAGGTTGTGTTGTTCCAAAAATTTTCTGCATTGAGCTAAGGCTTGGGGGTGACTGTAAACTGTTTGTATTGAATCGATGGTTGCTCCTTTGTGTGCAATCAGGCAGTGGCTGATTCTGATTATGATTTCGCCACATACTTTTAGGTCATATTCCAAAAACAGGTCATAGGTGCGGTTTACACTGCCTTCAATCGAGTTTTCGATGGGAACTACTCCGTAGTTTACTTTTCCGGTTTTGACGTTTTCGAAGACTTCGCCAAAGCTTTCGCAGGGTTTCACTTTTGTGTCTTGACCAAAAAAGCTGTAGACTGCGCTTTCGCTGTATGCTCCTAGTTCTCCTTGAAAAGCAACCTTCAACACGAACACCTGTATTGTGATAATTATTTGTCGTGGAACCCAAAATAAAACAGTTTACTTAAACTAGGTGTCTTCTTCGGTGTTTTCGATGTTTTTGGGTCTGTTGGGTTTGGCGGCTTCATATTTTTGTTTGTAGAAAAAAACTAGGGTGGGTATTCCCGTGATTGCTGTAAATATGAGTTTGAATGGGTTGTTTAGTTGTAGGAATGGGTCAAGGGTGCATGCGGTTATGTACATTCCTATGAATATGATGAGAGGTATAGCAACGAATTGTTCAATTGCTTTGTTAACTTCTCCTTCGCCCACGAGATAACCCATAATTATATCGTATATCTTGCTAAAAAAGATTATTATAGGTTTTACACGATACTGATAAATATTTTTCAAACAACATAAAGCTGTGATACCATTGGTCGCACTAGATGACAAAGATAAACAAATCCTAAATCTGCTGCAAAAAAACGCCCGAATCTCATACACCAGCATAGCTGACAAACTGGGCATCAGCGAAGCAACAGTAAGATACCGCGTGAAAAACTTGCAAGACAACGGTGTCATAACAAAGTTTACTGCGTTGCTAAACCCCAAAAAAGTTGGTTTTTCCACAAACGGCATACTCATGGTCAAAATTGCTCCCGAACATTTCGAAGAAGCGTCCAAACAAATCAGCGAGCTACCAGAAGCATACCATGTTTTCCAAAACACTGGAGAGCACGACATCCTTGCTGTGGTTCATGCTCGTGACCTTGAGCATCTTAGTGATTTGCGTAAAAGGGTTGAATTAATCCAAGGTGTCAGGGATGTTTCGCTTTCTGCAACAACTAGGTTGATTAAGATTAAAACGTCGTTTGATTTGTAAGCGTTGATTTGCGAATTTCGCAATTATTATCATGTTTATTCCCGCATACAGCAAACATTTTAATAGTAACACAAACATGCCTATTGGCTATGCAACAGCCCCCATCAACAAAATCTAAGCTTGTTCGCGCATTCTTTTTTGTAGTTGGTTCTATCTCTTTGGCACTAGGGGTTGTTGGGATTGTTTTACCCGTGTTGCCTACCACTCCCTTTTTGCTGCTTTCTTTAGCTTGTTATTGCCGAAGTTCAGAGCGGATGACACGCTGGGTTTTAAATAACAAATATTTCGGTGACTACATCCGCAGATACAAAGAAGGCAAAGGTATCCCGATGAAAACAAAAGTCACAGCCATAACCGTACTTTGGGCAACAATAGCTGTATCTTCGTTCTTATTGCAAATCTTGTTTGTTCAAGTAGTTTTGCTGGTTGTTGCAGTTGCAGTTACTGTTCACTTGGCTAAGTTGCCAACCTATCACAAGTAACAAAAAATGTGGTTACTTGTTTTTTGTTATTGTTTTGCGTTTTTCAGCAAGCTCAGGCAGTTTTGTCAACGTTTTTGTAAGAACCTCTATGCTGTCCAGATACTCTTGGGTGTCGATGTGTTCGTTGGGTGTGTGGTCTAGCTTGGAATCGCCCGGACCGTATGTGACAACGGGAATCTTTAACGCGTTGCCTAGCACGTTCATGTCGCCTGTTCCTGTTTTTCTTGAAAACTGAGCATAATTCAATGTGGTCTTTCGTATTCCCCACGCCAAAGCGCGAACAATAACCGACCTGCGGTCAGCCTCAAACGCCTTAGCCACATCTTTTTGTTCCAACTTAACCTTAACTTTCGGGTTAGTTGCTTTGTAGCGGTCGATTTTTCGTTCCACTTCGTCGAACACCTGCTCGGGGCTAAGCTGAGGCGGAATTCGCAACTGGACGTAAATCTCACAGTGAGACGGAATAAACGAAGCCGAATTGTTGTTGCTTTTTATTCCAGTCAAACACGAAGTTATTGAATAGAAACGGCTTTTGAGTTTCTCTTCACGCAGGTGCAGTTTCTGCAGTTGTCTCCAAAACTCCATGGCTTTTTCGATTGCGTTATCAAACAACCAAGGAGCCGCAGAATGACCAGAAGGTGTTTCAACCGTAATTTTTACTGTTAAAATACCCTTGTAACCAAAAACAACCTTGTTCAAGCCGCTTGGTTCACCAAAAATTGCGTAATCGGGCTGGATGCCTTCTTCAACAAAATGGTTTATGCCCGTGCCGCCGCTTTCTTCATCGACTACACCAACAACAAGAATCTTACCCGGAAAACCTTTTTTCACAAACCTTGAAGCCGCAACAATCATCGCAGCTAAAGGTCCTTTTGCGTCTACTGAGCCTCTGCCGTATAGTTGTCCGTCTTCTACCCTGACGGGGATTTCGCCCTCGACCGTATCCATGTGTCCACAAAGCAAAACTATGGGTGAGCCTTCTCCAATTTCTCCGATAACATTGTTGACTGCGTCTTGATGAACCTTAAAGCCCAGTTTCTTCATTTCGTCGGCTAAAAAGTTGGAAATAACTTCTTCTTTGCCTGAAGGACTGTAAATGTTAAGCATCCGAGTCAACAAATCTACGGCGTAGTCGCTGTTCATTGGGTCTCCTTCTCCAAAACGTTGTCCAAAACCTGTATGACTTTGTCGATTTGCTCTTT
>JAOZIC010000023.1:10085-14783 GCA_026014605.1 Candidatus Bathyarchaeota archaeon | reverse complement strand
AAAGGATTGCCACTAAATGTGCTTGAGTGCTCTCCACGGTTAAACGCTGCCATTACCTCTTCTTTAGCAAACGTTGCGCCCATTGGCAAACCGCCTGCAACAGATTTTGCTAAACATAGAATATCTGGGGTAACATTGTAGTTTTCACACGCGAAAACCTTTCCTGTTCTGCCAAAACCGGTTTGGACTTCGTCAAATATCAGCAAAACGCCTTTTTCGTTACATAGTTCCCTGACGCCTGAAAGGAAATCGTCTGAGTTAAGCAGTATTCCGCCTTCTCCTCGAACGGGTTCTACTATGATTGCTGCTGTTTTGTCTGTGATTGCGGCTTTGAGTTTTTCTAGGTTGTTTGGTGGAACATGTTTAAAGCCCGGAACCAAAGGCATGAACGGTACGCGGTATTTCTTTTTGAATGTTGCAGACAATGCACCCATTGTTTTGCCGTGAAACGCGCCGACCATTGCGATTATTTCTGGTTTGCCGCTGTATTTTCGGGCTAGCTTTAGTGCACATTCTACTGATTCGGCGCCGCTGTTTGACAAAAACACGCGCGTCAAACCTTCAGGAGCCAATCCAATAATCTTTTTCAAAAGTATTGAACGTGAATCGTTGTAAAATGATGCGTGACATGCAATCAGTTTTTCGACCTGATTTTGTACTGCCTCAACGACTTTTGGGTGACAGTGACCAACAACAGCAACTCCGTAGCTGCCTGTGCAGTCTATGTATTCGTTGCCGTTGATGTCCCAAACTAGGGCTCCTTTGCCCTTTGTAAGTGTCAAATCTCTTTTGGCAAATGTATCTGCCATAACTTTTTGTTCAGTTTCAATTATTTCCTTTTCATTCACGGCTTATCACCGTACCACCTTCATGCTTTAGGGCAGAAGAAATCGGGGACGCCCTAACGCCTGAACAGATAACAACTTCGCCGACACCGTCTTTGAGTGCTTCCTTGGCAGCAAAAACTTTGGTAATCATACCGCCGCCAATTTTTTTCAGCTTCTCATCAACATCGTCAATGGATAACTGTGGAACCACCTTGTCATTAAACATCAGACCATCCACATCAGTTAACAAAACCAGTTTGTCAGCCTTCAACGCGCCAGCAATGTTGGCTGCGGTGCGGTCTGCGTCCACGTTCAGTGGTTCGTATTCTTCGCTTACTGCAACTGGAGAAACCAACGGAACATAACCGTTGTCAACCAAAAGTTTCAGCAAAGAAGCATTAACTTCCTTAACCTTTCCAGTGTAGCCGCCGTCGATAACCTGTTTTCTTCCCTGTTCGTTAACAATAATCAGTCGTTTCTTGCGTTCTGCACGCAAAAGAAAACCATCCAAACCCGAAAGTCCCACGATGGGTATCTCCTGTTTTTGTAGTGCAGAAACAAGGCTCTTGTTAATTTTTCCAGCCATAACCATTGTGAAGATTTCCATGGTTTCTTTGTCTGTGTATCGGCTGCGAAAACCTTGAGGTGAGTAAACAAACTTTTGTTCTTTGCCCAACTTGGATGCTACGGCGGTTACGCCTTTTCCTCCGCCGTGAACCAAAACTAGCTGGTTGCCTTCGTCGAGTACCTTTTTGATGTCAGAAACGATTTCTGGTGGTACTTCTTTGAGTATGCTTCCGCCAACTTTTACTACAATTAGCATGTTTATCACATCGGATGGTAACCTTGGCATTCCAAACCTGTGGTTTCTTCAAAGCCAAGCATGATATTCATACATTGAACGCCTTGACCAGATGCACCCCTCATGAGGTTGTCAATTGCCGAGAACGCAATTATCCTTCTTGTTCGGGGGTCTAACTCAAAGCCGATGTCAACATAGTTTGTGCCCATTGTTATTTTTGGGTTTGGCAGTTGGTATGGTCCTTTTTTGAATTTGACAAAACGGATAAAGTGTTCGTTTTGGTACATTGAGCGGTAATATTTCCAGATGTCCTTTGTTGATTGTGGTTCTTTAAGAAACGCGTGTATTGTGGAAAGTATTCCGCGGATCATGTTTACTGCGTGTGGTGTGAAACAGACGGTTACTTTTTCGTCTGTTAACAGGTTTAGTTCCTGTTCAACCTCTGCCACGTGGCGGTGTGTTACAACGTTGTATGGTCTTACGCCACCAGCGCGTTCAGGGTGATGAGAAGCAATAGTAGGTTTTTGGCCTGCACCTGAAGAACCGATTTTCACGTCGGCTACTATTCTGTTTTTTTCGATAACGCCCGCTTTTACTAGTGGTGCTAAGCCTAGAATTGTGGCTGTGGACATGCATCCTGGGCACCCGATTAGTTTGGCGTTTTTGATTTCTTCGCGGTGAAGTTCAGGTATTCCATAAACTGCTTCGTCGAGCAGTTCTGGGTGAGTGTGTTTCCAGTTGTACCATTTGTCGTAGTCTGCTGGGTTGTGGAGACGGTAATCTGCGCCCATGTCGATTATTTTTATGCCTGTTTCCATCAGCTGTGGTACAAGTTCCAGTGATTTGCCATGTGGCATTGCAGTGAAAACTAGGTCACAGTTGTCTGAGATTTGCGAAATGTTTGGAGGAGTAAATTTGAGCTGTGTTGCTCCTCTGAGGTTTGGGTGAACAGTAAAAAGGAATTCTCCCACGTTTGAGCGGGATGTTACTGTTGTTAATTCAACTTCTGGGTGGGGGAGAAGCAGTCTTGCAAGTTCTCCGCCTACGTATCCTGAACCGCCAATTACTCCTACTTTCATTTTGTTTGTCTCCTTTTACTCGGAATCGATTATGCTCTGGGCACCTTTAAGCAGTGCTTCTGCAATGTTAATGCCCGCAGCTAACCGTGTTTGTTCCCAAAATTCGGGACAAGCATTAGTTTCGTGGAACATGATGTTATGTTTGTTTTTCTCCATGTTCTCTTCGATTACTTTTTTGATGTTCTGGTAAGCTTCTTGCTGTTTGTAGTTCTCAAACGCGCTTTCCAGTTTCTCGTTCCACTCTGGAAAATCTGTGCGTTTCATCTTGTCCCGTTTAACGTTTTTAACTGCACCAAAAGAGGGCTCTAGTTTGTCGAACTCTCCCATGAGGTACTCGTCGTCAATTACTTTGTTGCTTCCAACCTCAACCATTGCATCAAACGCCAACAGGTACGCTTTGCTGTCTCCACCCATGGCTGTACCACATCTTGCGGAAACGTCCCTTATGTGTTGAGGAAGGTCAACTCCAATAACCATGTTACCCAAGAACGTGTTTGTTCTAAAGTCTTTGAAACCTGCCCTTGCCAATGCAGTTGGGTAACAGTACGGCGCTTTGCCGTCTTCTTTTGTTACAATAATTCTTAGGTCGTAGAACCATTTCTCGACCAAGTTCTGAGCCAAAACCCCCACTGGGTTAATTATCGAAGGCTCAACTTCCTTGAGTATATTTTCAAGTTGTCCACGTTCTTTAGCAAGTTTCACACTTTTGCCGTGAGTTCCAGCGTCTGGTTTGACTACGATGTTTGTTTTTAGTTCTTGCTCTAGCAGGTCGGCGATGTCTTTTTCGTTGTGGATTTCTCGTCCGTCTAACGTTTTTTCGTTACTGTCAACTGGCACAAATACCGTGTCTGGAATTCTAATTCCTGCCTGCCAGAAATGAAGCAAAGTTCGCAGTTTGCTAAAACAGGCGTATTCTACACACTGTGGATTAATCACGTGCTTTCCAAATGCTTCCAGAACATTGGCTGCAAAGAGCCGTCTGTTTTTGCTTTGTGCACGGTTTAGAACTACTTTGATGTCTTTGAGGATGTTTGTGTAATCTTTTCCTTTGGTTCGTAGAGTGTATCCGTTTCCATCAAAACGCACTGCAACTTTACGGAATGGGATGTATGTTAGGTCGATTCCCATCTCTTCTGCAGTTAGGTTAATGCCTTTTTCGTCGGTTTCGGAGCTCTCAAACAAAATACCAATGCTCATTTCTGTTGATTCATCTCGCTTCTAACTTTTTATAATGCCTTATGTTTTTGTTGGACTACTTGTTTGTTTCGTATGTAAATATAAAGAAATGATTAAGGGGAACTTACTCGCCCCAGTCTTCCCCTTCAATTCCTAGTTCTTTGAGTTCGACGCAGTCGCCATCGTTTTCAGTCACTTCTAGTTCAAGACCGCAGCTAGGGCAACTCAGAATCTCACCTTTCATGACATCGTCTGCAACTTCGATTTCTGCGTCGCAATCAGGACAGTTGGCTGTTTTCACAACTTACACCTCTTATGTTTGATTTGACAACTATAGAAAATGATGGTATTTATAAGAATTTCGGATTTAAAACAGAGGGTTTTGCACTTTTTCCAACTTATTATACGAAATCCGTAGGAATGGTGCGGTATCAGTCAAACAAATAACGAATGAAGTAACCTCATAATATAGTCGGAAAAGGGTAAGCGAAATACGAAAAACGTTACCCAATCGTATACAACGTACAGAAATCGTTAAATTTTTCCGCATACATAGTAACTCTGAAGTGACATCATTGGACGACACCGACAAGACGATAATCGAAATTCTCAAACATGACGGAAGAGCCACCTACAGCGAAATCGGAAAAAGAATCGACCTATCCGAAGGTGCAGTAAGAAAAAGAATCAAATCCCTTGTGGACTCGGGGACAATAAAACGGTTCACCGTCAAAGTCGGGCTCACAGAAGGCGCAGAAGCAATCGCTTTGCTCTCGGTTGACCCATCTTTACCCACCTCGGACGTTAGTATGGC
>JAOZIC010000023.1:6610-9985 GCA_026014605.1 Candidatus Bathyarchaeota archaeon | reverse complement strand
TTTTTACATAAAGTATATATATTTGTGCGGTTTGTATTCTTCCGAAACTCTGTTAGCTAAAATGCTGTGAAAAGGACGGTTAGACAGTGGAAAACGAGTATGTTAACGAGCAGGGGCAAAAACTACTAGAGAAACTAAAAAGAGAAAAAGTTCTCCCAAGCCCCTACAATTTCAATAACTTCAAAGCGCCAGCCCTAGACGAGTACATTGTTCACGACAGTACATTACGTGAAGGTGAACAAACTCCGGGCGTGATTTTTAGCATAGAAGAAAAGGTGGAAATAGCCAGAAAACTAGACGAAGTCGGAATCCCCCAAATAGAGGCAGGGTTCCCAGCCGCGTCAGAAAAACAAAGAAAATGTGTCCAAGCCCTAGTTGACCTTAACTTGGATGCTCAACTTTCATCATTTGCACGCGCTAAGAAAGAAGACATAGACGCCGTTGCAGACGTTGGCGCGGACGGTATTGTGGTTTCGTTGTCTATTTCGCCGTATCACAGAGAATTCAAGTTCAAGGGCATGACCAAAGAAGCCTACATCGAAAAACTGGATGAAATGATCAGCTACGCCGAAAGCTACGGATTATATGTTATCTACAGCGCAGAAGACACAACCCGAGAAAACGACCTAGAGTTCCTCAAGAACGCCTACAAAACCGCAGAAGACGCAGGCGCAGACCGCGCAAGAGTAGTAGACACACTGGGTTGTGCTGGACCTAACGGTATGTCGTTTCTGGTAAAAGAAATTGGAACCGCAGTAGACATCCCAATCGAAGTACACTGCCACAACGACCTAGGTTTAGCATTGGCTAACTCTTTGGCATCTATCGAAGCAGGCGCATCAACAGTTTCAACTTCCGTTAACGGCATCGGCGAACGCGCAGGAATAACCATGACCGAACAAATCATTCCAGTACTGCACATGCTGTATGGAACCAGCAGTTTTGAAATGAACCAGCTAACTTCACTTTCTGAGCTTGTACAAAAGATTTCGGGAATAAAGATGCCACCTCACACTCCGTTGACTGGAGAAAACGTTACCGCTCACAGTTCAGGCATACACCAGCACGGTGTACTTGTTGACCCAACCACTTACGAGTTTTATCCCCCTCGCATGATGGGACAAAAACGAAAAATCTACATCGACGAACTCGGCGGCAGACACGGAATCATCTACGTGGCAAACGAGTTAGGCATAACAATCTCTGATGAAACAGCACGCAAGGTTCTTGAACGCATAAAAGCATCGTTTTCATCTGGCGCAAGACGAAGCTCTTACACGCCTGAAGAGATAAAACAACTAATAGACGAAATTCAAACGAGTTGAAAAATTTGGCATCTACCATAACCGAGAAAATCCTAGCGAACGCTTCACACCAAAAAGAAGTGGTTGCAGGAGATTTTGTTGTAGCAGACGTAAGCTACGCCATGGCACACGACTCAACTGCACCATTGGCAATTGAAGGCTTCAGAAAAATAACAGACAAAGTCTTCGACAAAGACCGCGTAATAATAGTATTCGACCACTTTTTTCCTGCACCAACCGTGGCAGGAGCAACACTGCACCAAAAATCCAGAAACTTTGTAATGGAACAAGGCATAACTGGATTTTTCACAAACGGTGTATGCCACCAGCTACTGGTCGAAAAATATGTTTCACCCGGAGACGTCGTGGTCGGAGCAGATTCTCACACCTGTACTGAAGGTGCATTGGGCGCGTTCACTACGGGTTTGGGGTCAACTGACATCGGCGGAGTTATGGCAACTGGAAAATGTTGGTTCAAAGTTCCAGAAAGCATCAAATTCAACTTAACTGGACAAACACAAAAAGGCGTCTACGCAAAAGACGTAATCCTAAGCATCGTAGGCGACGTTGGTGCCGCTGGTGCGTTATACAAGGCTTGCGAGTTTACTGGAGACTACGTCAAAGACGCCTCTGTATCTTCCCGTTTGACTCTGTGCAACATGGCGATTGAGATGGGTGGCAAAAACGGTGTTATTGAGGCTGACCAAAAAACGTTAGATTTTCTGGGTGGCAGAACTGGAAAAATCTTCAAGAGCGACAAAGATGCTGTCTATGTTGACGAATACGAAATCGACGTAAAAGATATCGAGCCTCAGGTTGCTTTGCCGCCTGTTGTTGATAACGTGGAGCCTGTTTCTGCGGTTGAAGGAAAACCAATTGACCAAGCCTATCTGGGGACATGCACCAATGGACGTTTAGAAGACATCGAAGTTGCAACCAAGATTTTGAAGGGCAAAAAGGTTGCACGAAACGTTCGGCTACTTGTTACTCCTGCATCTCAGGACATCTATTTCGCAGCCCTAGAACTGGGTTATCTGCAGGCTCTTGTGGATGCTGGCGCCGCTGTTTGTAACCCTACTTGTGGTCCTTGTGTTGGTCGCCATGGTGGTGTGTTGGCAGAGGGCGAGGTTTGTTTGTCTACTCAGAACCGTAACTTTAGTGGCAGGATGGGTTCGCCTAAGGCTGATATTATTTTAGCTTCTCCTGCTACTGTTGCTGCTTCGGCTATTGCAGGAAAAATTGTTGACCCGAGGGATTACATGTGAGAGTTTGGAAGTTTGGAGACGACATAAACACAGACGTAATAACGCCTGGGCGCTACACAGTTACAACAGACAAAAAACGGTTAGGCGAAATCGCGTTCATAGAATACCGACCAGAATTTGGCAAAAACGTCAAAGAAGGCGACGTAATCGTTGCAGGAAACAATTTTGGATGCGGCTCTTCACGTGAACATTCACCTGTTGCGATTAAAGCTGCGGGAATCAGCGCAGTTATCGCGAAATCGTTTGCGCGTATATTTTTCAGAAACGCGATAAACATTGGACTGACTTTGTTTGTTTCTGAGGACGCCGACAAAATCGATGACGGCGACGAAGTAGAATTAAACATCAAAACTGGTGAAGTTCGCGACATAACCAAAGGCATAACCATTCAGGCAAAGCCGTTGCCCGAGTTTATGCAAAAGATTGTTAATAAGGGCGGTTTAGTAGAGTTTCTGCGTAGTGGCGGATATGACGACATATAAATTGGCAGTTATTCCTGGTCCTGGAATCGGCGGTGAAGTTGTTCCAGAAGCCATTCGTGTGCTTAACAGCACCGACCTAACTTTTGATTGTAGTTACTTTGAGATTGGTTACGAAGTATTCAAAAAAACTGGCACACCAGTTCCAGACGACGTTTTGGAAGGTGTTCGAAAAACTCATGCTTGTTTGTTTGGCGCAACTACCACTCCCGTTGGTGTGCCCGGATACAAAAGCGCAATCATCACTCTACGGCGAGCATTGGGGTTGTACGCAAACGTTAGGCCTGCGAAGAGTTATCCTAACCAAAAGGGCATGAAAGACGTAGA
>JAOZIC010000023.1:2469-6510 GCA_026014605.1 Candidatus Bathyarchaeota archaeon | reverse complement strand
ATGATGCTTGATTACCTTGGCGAACCAGATTGGGCTGAACGTATCGAAAACGCGATTGTTTCAGTTCTAAAAGAAGGAAAAGTCTTAACCCCCGACCTTGGAGGCTCTTCGTCAACAACACAGGTTACAGACGCAGTAATAGATGCTCTGTAGCCTACAAAATCTCTTTTTTAGTTAAAACTACACGCGGAAGCTTTAGTGTTTTCCTTTGTGTCTTTGGTTTCTTTGGCTTCTGTTTTGTTTTTGTCGCCAGTCGCGTTTTCTTTGGGTTTCGATTCTGTCTCTTGAGAATTCGAAGTGTTTTGAGCCTTGTCTTCGGTAGTCGTCTAATGTGCGGTAGAAGTCTTGGTAGTCCATTTTGTCTTTGGATAATAAAACCAGCATGTTGTTGAGTTCCGACTTTGTGTGTGGTGAACCTATTTTGTCAAATGTTTCGGAATATGCTAGGTATGCTGCATGAAATTTAAAATCAGTTGGTTTATCGATTTCTAGTTTTGTTACGTCTGCAACTGGAGTTTGTTCGTTTTCGGATTCTTGGGTTTGTTGTTCTTGTGTTTCGGCGTTTGTTTCTTCTGTCATAACACTCTATACCCTGAAACTAGTGAGACTAACTACACGCTACATCACTATAAAGGTTTATGTAATTACTTGCAACACAAAATTCATACATTTAGCCAATGTTACTGCCTGTTTTCGTTACACAAAAACGAGTAACAAACTCCCGAGCCGTATCTAATGCAACTTCCAGCGCATCTTTTTGTATTCCAGGAACACCACAAAGCACCAATGTAACGTTCTTGGTTTTCTCAGTAACCTTGGTGTTATCAGCATCGCGGTAAGGATAAACAGCAACCAACTTAACAGAATCGAAAAGAACGATTTCACCACCTTTCAGAACCAAGGGTTTTTCCATACCAATTCCAACGATTTGCTCATCTGGTTTCGCAAACCTCATAAACAACTCGCCCTCCAGTTTGTCCTTGTCAAAGGTTGCTATGGCAATTTTGCTTTTGATGGACGCAAGATTATACGCGTCAACAAGAGTGTTTATTGTCGGAAGTTTTTTCCCTGCCAGTACCCTTCGGGTTAATGCCTCTGATGCTGGGCGCGTTTTTGTTGGGTCTATGCCTATGGTCCAGAAAAAGTCGCGGTATGCTCGGAATATTGGCTCGTCTTTTACTGACTCTATGTCGGATTCGTTTCTGGTCTGCGTGGCTATTTCTTCCTTGAATTTCTCTAGTTCTGCATCTTTTTTGTGGATGTTTACCCCATCGATGTCCAGCAACAAAGCAGACAACTCCGGAAAACGAGCCCCCAGTTCTGAATCAATTCTAAGCATCATGGCTTGGTTGTCTCCACACCAAAAAAATACTTGTTTTAATTAGATAAATTTTTCAAGAATAATCTGGGTAATCCGCAAAATCCCACTCTTGAAAAGTATCTTGCTGTTCATGTGCCCCCCTTGTTAAAACTGACACGATAACCAAAACCAACACAAAAATCAGCAAAAGCCCTCCAACCATTAACCCCTCGTAGGGCACAACTATCAGTTGGAATGTGGTGCTGTCTGAGCCGGTGTATTCTTCGTCTCCAGACCAGTTTGCGGTAATGGTGTGTATGCCACCAGGCGGGGAGTACCATATATGAGAATAATGCCCGTTGGCGTCTGTTTCAACTGTTGTTAACTTGGTTAGCGGCGAACCCATCGAACTAACATATAACGTAACGTTTTGCCCAGCCAACGATGGAGACAGCGAACCAGAAATCTCAACACTGCTTGAAGAAATCGCAAAACCCGTGGAAACCGCCAACACTATCTGTGAAGGGTCTCTTATGCTGTAACTGGAAGAAACCTGCGCAGGAGCAGTTCTCTCGTAGTTTCTTAGTGGAATTATTTTTGCTGTTGCACCATCAACAATGTCTGGAGCCTCGCCTACGCGCCAACCTGTTTTCCAAAGTCCGCCTGTGGTTTCAGCGCAGTAGTATTTTTTTCCGTCATATGTATAGTAACTAACTTCTGTTCGGGCATCCTGCGGGCTATCAGGTAAATTTACTCCAAGCAACATATGTTCTTGTTCCTCAAGAAGAAGCATAACCACATCCAAACCGCCCGCCTTCATTATCGACGCAGCAATTATGGTAAACAGGTCGCAGTCGCCCTCGTTCTCGGCAAGTGTTTCAACCGAAAACTTTTGCGGGTCACTCACAACGTAGGGAATCTGGTGAACAATCATAAGAACACCGTTAGCAAAATCTTCCTGAGTCTTGTAAATCGTCCACAAATCATCCGCAATAGGCTGCAACGCGTCTGGGGTTACAAACTTGGAAAAATCGTAGTTGTACAGGTTGTGGTCTTGGCTGCTGTAGTATTCATACAGGCTTTCGGATATCGACACTGTTAAACGGTATTCTTTGTTGCCGTTTGGGTTGTCCAAAAGCTTGTAGCTGTATTCGTAGGGTGCAGCTAAACAACTGTTGCAAAGAAGCAGAACTAGTAAAACGAAAAGAGTGCCCAGAACTAGCTTCTTTTTTCTAGATGGTGAAGACATATGCTTAACCGTTCTCTGCTTCATTAATCTATTTTTTGCATCAAAGTATTAAATATTATGACATATGAAAACAGACTAAATGTCCAGAAACAAAGTTGTTACAACCACATTTCAAGACTAACAGCAGTTTATTGTTAAAACAAAGTTCAGTTATCAACGGGTTAATACGTTCATGAACTCTTTAGCTGTTTTATCCCAACTGAAATTTTGTGAATACTCCAAACTATTCCGAGACAAACTGTTTCTCAATTCATAATCGCTTAGAATATCCAAGAGCTTTTCTGCCAACATTTTCACGTCACCATTTTTCGCCAGCAACCCAGTTTCACCATCCTTTATATTGTCTCGCAAACCTGGAACATCATATCCAACACAAGACGTTCCTAGTGCGTTTGCTTCAGTAACATTCAAACCCCACCCTTCTCTGATGCTTGGATTAACTAAGACCCAACACTGTTTAACCAAGGCTCGACGTTCTTCATTAGATAATTTGCCAAAGAATTTAACGCCTTCAAATGCCATTTTTTTCAAACTTCGATTAAACGGTCCATCACCAATAACCCAGAGCTCAGCATCGACAAGCTTGTCTTTGATAATTTGAAAGGCTTTGATGGCGTGGTCCGGCCTTTTCGCTCTTTTTAGTCTACCACTAAAAACAATTACGGGATAATCTTTTTTTTCTGGCAGCATATGCAATGGTTTGAAGTTTAAGCCCTCAGGAACAACATGGACATTTTTGAACCCTAACGCCAATAAATCCTGCTTTGTGCTATCAGAAACGGTAACGCTGGGAACATCCACGTAATTAGATAACCATCGGTTTTCAAAAAAATGGTAACCAAGATAATTTATCGGAAAGAATGTATCGTAGAACCAGTATTCTCTTGCTAGTTGGTGGATTAAAGCGACTATGTGTTCTTTGTTGTCAACAAATTTTGGTGTAAAAAATGGTCTAGTGTTTATTTCATCAATAAAAACGTCAAATTTTTCTTTTGAAAACCTGTTTTTGTAGTATTGTTTTGCTTTTCTGTAAACAGAATATTTTCCGCCTGCGCGGACTATTCTAATCCCATCAACAACCTCTTCCTTTTTGCAGTTAGGATATTCTGATGTAAACAAGGTAACCTCGTGTCCATTTCTAACCCAGCGCTTGGCTACCTCGTATGTGAAAACTTCGGCTCCACCCATTGCTGGATTGAGCCAACAGCGCCAATTATAAACTAAGATTTTCATTGGCTCGTTGTTCCTTGCCTGTTTTGTTCATTGAATTCAGTTAGGTTATACATTCTTTGATATAGTTTGGCTATCCTTAACCTGTAACCTATTCTTAGAACGTCTAATGCCATTCGAAGTATCTCTTTTGTTTTGAAACCATTTTTTAGCCGTAATTCAACAGGCAATTCTACAATCTTCAAATTCAAAAGTTTACTAACGGCAATCAATTCCACATCAAAAGCATACCGCTTCACTGAAAGCAAAGGAAAAACTTGTT
>JAOZIC010000023.1:0-2369 GCA_026014605.1 Candidatus Bathyarchaeota archaeon | reverse complement strand
CCAATTCACTCCAACATTTTTCTACAATTTTTATATATTTTCATTTTTGCTTTAGCTTTTTATATTCTGATTTCACATTTAAGTTTAATAGTATCAAACGTGGAAACGCAAACACGAGAAGATGGGGGAATATGCTTAAAGTAAACAAAACGCAACTGTTACAGTTACTAATCTTCGTTTTCGCGTTTGGTTACCGCATAGTTCTCATGCTCTGGCAAACATACCCTCCAGGCGCAGATATTGGTGTCCACGAAAGCGTCATAAACTCAATCACCCAGCCAGAAAACGCAGATTTGCTTTGGAACTATTACCAGATGGGTGGAGGCGAAACACTTGCATTTCCGGGATACCACATTTTCGCTTCAATACTAATAACATTCACAGGCATACCCAGCTATCTGGCGCAGGCTATTATCGTGGCGTTATTCTCGTCACTTATTGTGTTGGCTGCTTTCTTAGTAACTCGAATAGTGCTAAGTGAATCAGTCGCTTTGATTGTAGCGTTTTTTGTTGCTGTTTCACGGTTGGACATTGAAATGCTTTCATGGGGAGGTTACCCCAACATAACAGCGTTGTTTCTGATTCCTTTGACTTTTTACTTATTTCTTAAACGCGACCAACTTAAGTCAGCACCGTTTCTTGTATTCGCCTCTGTTTTAGTTGCCTCACTGTTTCTAACCCATTCTTTGAGTGCCGCCGTTTTCGTAGGCATAACAGCGGTTACTTCACTTGTTGTATTGGTTTTTCCTAAACTGTTTGGGGAATCCAGAAAAAACATCCTCTACTGGGTACTGCCGCTATTTATTGGCGCCCTTATTGTTTCGCCTTTTTTGGCAAATGCAGTGCCTCTTTACTTGAACAAGAGTGCAACATTCACAGGTACAACTGCGGTTACACAGGCTTTGCTTAACGAACAAATGGTTCCTGTTGAGGCGGTGTTGGGGCTTGTTGCTTGTATTGTGACGTTTTTCTTTGTATCAAAAAAAGTTAAAGGACAATTTTTTTCGCTTCCAGTGTTTCTTCTTATTATGTGGATTTTTGTTCCATTGTTGTTAACTCAGGTCTACTTGGTTGGGTTGTATGTCGATTATGTTCGGTTTCCATACTTTCTTGTTGTGCCCCTGATAGTTCTGGTTGCGGTAATGATTGATTCTGCTTCAGGGTATTTTGCAAATGTATTCGGTGCATATTATGGTTTAAATGGGCAATCCAAGAAAACAATCCAGTCCTTTAACAAGCAGAGGTCGAGGTTTTTATCTGGAATAAACTGTAAAACAGTCCGTAATACCTTTCAGGTAGGCTTCTTGGTTATCTTGCTCTTTGGTCTTCCAATCTTTTTGGTTCCTTGGGACGGTTTTACTGTTCGTGGTTATTACCAATTTATGAACGACCCTGGCTACCAATCGATACAGTGGGCTAAACAAAATACTGTAGTGGACTCAGTGTTTGTTTCTGATCACCATTACGGGTGGTGGCTTGCAGGTTTTGGTCAACGACCAACAATAACCGCTGTTGATTTACAGTGTCTGACGCTTGCTCGTGAAGTGAATATGTCCAAAACCGCGTCTTACCTGCTGGACACGGACTACATGATTGACAACGGCTACATTCAAGTTCGTGAAGACGGCGGGTATATTGGCAGAGATAACCCTTTGTTCTTAGCAAATTTGAACTGGACCAACTATCCGTATGGGTTTTTCCAGTTTAACAGCAGTGAAATCACTTTGTTTTACCGTGATGATAATAACACACATTCTGTCAATGTTGCCGAGCTTCCAGTTACTGGGATGCAGCTTGTTAACGCAGACAGTGACAGCCCATCAATAGTTGTTAACAAAGCAAACAGCGACTTTAGTTACTCAGAAATCATAACGGTCACAAAAGGAAACCTGTTCGCAAACATGACAATAACCGTTCAAAGCAACAACCCAACTGTTTCTTTAGATTGGCTTAACTTTGTTGTCAACTCACAAGGAAAATTCCAACAACCACTCAAAAACACCCTAGCAACGTTGGATTCAACCACTGATCTGTGTGGGCAATTAATTTTTGAACAGAAACAACCAGAAATAATCAACTTAAATCCTAAAAACCCGTGCATAACCCAGTTGTCTTACAACCTTCAAGGCGAATCAGGGGCTCAACTCCAGATTCTGGTTGGAATATTTGCAGTATCTGAGAGCATTAGTCAAAACCCATTAGGTTTGGCTGGTCTTAAAGAAATCTTAAGTGCCAATCTGGCGAATCTCCCGACTGTTCCAGATTTGCCAGTAACCACGTTTGACTACAAAGTAGCACTTCAAGAATACAACGTTTCTTACATTGCAAACCGCGATTTTGAGGTAAACAGCAAATATGCTGATGACCCA
>JAOZIC010000130.1 GCA_026014605.1 Candidatus Bathyarchaeota archaeon | reverse complement strand
TTAGTATCGAAAACTTGAGGGTAGGGGAATCCTCCCTCTTTCACCATCTTTGGAGGTGTAAATATGGTAGTTGAATTAAAAGAATATGAATCCGCGATAGAAATAGCAAAAGCAATGGATGCTGATATATCCAAAACAAAAAGCATACTCGGCGAGTACCTACGCAGACTTGATTCAATACGAAATCTAGCTGAAAGGTCAAAGAAGATACGCGAAGTAGTCTTCAAACTAGCTGGCAAAAAAACAGCTCAAAGCAGCCTCGGAGAAATCTCAGTAGGCGACTTGAGCGTAATACTAGACGCTAACCCATTCGATGAACTAACCGCCATTGAGCAGGTAGTTCGTAGCCAGCAGGATAGACTCTTGGTACTTCAAAAAGCTCGAGAGGCACTAAACTGGGTTGATCAAATCGGGGACACTGAAGGACTCAAATACATCGTGTTAGAAAGCGATGGGGTTCCAGAACGGATTCTGCTAAAGATCTCTTAGATCGGGCAGGGCGTGAAAAACTATGAACAGGGACCCTTACGCAGTTGCATTAAGTAATGCTCTAACCGAAATCCAGACCGCGTACCCTGATATCAACCATTCTTTCATTTTTACACAGGACAACACAATAATCAGTCAAGACCCTAAAATCGATCAACGAACAATGAATCGCATAATGGAGTCTTTTGAAGAATTAAAAGAGAAAACAAAACCTATTGGCGATATCCAGAATTTTCAGTTCAGCACAAAAACTGGAGACTTCACATTATTCGCCGTTAAAGACATGTACATTGTCTTTGAAACTTCCGAAAACTCAGACAAAAACCAGATTTACGCAATAAGAAAGGTGATACTTCCTACAATCCTTAAGGTTGTGGACACTATTGCCGCATCTGAAGTTGTTGCTGAAAATCACCTCCAAACAGAAAAACCCCCTAAAGAACTCACTGTTGACCTGTTAAGCGGATTCTTTGCAGGCGATGCTGTGCAAATTGACCTGGAAACCCTGCTTGAAATAATAAAGACTGATGACCAAAACGAAGACGACGACATTCTGGAAAACATTGACCATGTCAGAATCGAAACCTTCCGAGGCGATTCCACACTGTGCAAAGTGAAAGAAATTAGCGACCCGAATTTTAAGGGCAAAAACCTAGTTCGGATACCTGAAAAAATCTGCAGAACTTTAGAAATTCAAAAAGGTGACCTAGTTAAAGTCAAACCTTTACTTTGAGGAATTTGAGTGCCAGAAAACGAATCTACAACCGACTTTGAAGACTTGCAAGAGAAGCTGCTGTCCCTAAAAGATCAAGAAGGCCTAATAGGGTACATTTTAAGAAGCTCAAAATCTGCATCCATCGACCTAAAAGACCCGTCAAAAATAATTGATTATGCCATTCTTTCTTCGGCTGTTTTTGGTGAGAGCCAAAAGATTGCATCAGTTTTGGATTTGGACGAAATCGACTCAATAGTTATTGAGAGCGACGAAATCAAACTGTTGTCTATGACCATCAACGGTTTTAATTTGAGTGTCTTTATGGAAAAAGTTGTTGATCACAACGAAATTTTCAACAGCTTAACCTAACCTTTTTTCTTTTTAGACCAAATTTACGATTTAACCTGTTCAGTCTTTACTATGTTCACTGGTTGTTTTTTGAGATAAATCTAAAAGTGTCATAGTTGTTACAGGTTTTTACAATGTAACATATTGCCTTTTGAAAAATGAGCGTGAAACAATGGCAAAATTAACCGGATTTGTGCGCCTAATACGACCCCTCAACTGCATCATGATGGGATTCGCAGTCATTGTTGGGGCTTCTTTGGTTTCTGCTCTGGACTTGATTACCAACCTGTTGTTGGGCTTTGTTACATCATTTTCGTTAACGGCAGCTTCCATGGCCATAAACGATTACTACGACCGCAAAATAGACGCAATAAACGAACCAAACCGCCCCATCCCAAGCGGCGCAGTATCACCGAATCAGGCAATTGTCTTTTCTGTAATTCTGATAGCGGTTGGTTTTGTAGCCGCGTTTGCAACTAATCTGCCCAGCTTTGTTGTTGCGGCGATTGCTCTTGTTGTTTCAATAGCATATATCACTAAAGGCAAAAAAACTGGGCTTTTTGGAAACTTTTTGGTCAGCGCTTCTGTGGTTATTCCTTTCATTTACGGGGGTTTAGCCGTAGGAACTCTTGAGTTGTCAACACTAATTTTTGTTGCAATTGTTTTTCTTTCAAACACCGCACGAGAAATAACAAAAGGCATCGTAGACGTCGAAGGAGACCGTTCACATGGCGTAAAAACAGTCGCCGTAGCTTACGGAGAACGTATCGCAGCCGTAGTTGCCACAGTTTTTTCTTTACTGGCAGTTTGCTTAAGTCCCCTGCCGTGGTTACTTGGGATTGTTTCGGACTGGTTTTTGCCTGCGGTAATAGTGACCGATTTAGGGCTTGTGATTTCGGCTGTTTTGTTGCTTAGGGACTATTCAAGAGAAAACGCCAAAAAAACAAAGAACAGAATTTTGCTGTGGTTTATCACTGGACTGTTAGCTTTCATTATGGGAACTTTGAAGTAACACTTATTCGATTTTGCTTCCGCACTCAACATCTTTTTCTGGAGTAAGCAACGCAACTGTTCCTTGCGTGTCCTCGGCGGCTAATACCATGCACTGAGATTCGATTCCCATGAGTTTGCGTTTGGGCAAGTTCATAAGAAAAACAAATTTTTTGTCCACAAGTTCTTCTGGCTCATAGTAACTTTGCAGCCCAGCCACGCACTGCCTTGTTTCAGAACCAAAATCCACCATGATTTTAAGCAAGTTTTTTGATTCAACAATTTTTTCTGCTTCTGTTACTTTGCCAACACGCAAATCCAATTTCAAAAAATCATCAAACG
>JAOZIC010000088.1 GCA_026014605.1 Candidatus Bathyarchaeota archaeon | reverse complement strand
GATATTAGTCGACGTTTTTGGTTAAATGAAACAAGCAAAGTGTTAACGTCAACGTTTTTGTATTGATGGTATAGAACCTCTGCTTTCACGTTTTCTAGTTTGAGTTTGATTTCTTTTCTTTCCATATTTACACCAACCGTTTGACTTATTCTCTTGCTCCTTCAAGCACGCCTTCGATGTTTAGATAAAGTTTCTGCAACTGCTGTTTCATCTCCTCTGTTGCCTGCCACATACCACGTTCAATAGCTTCCAAAAACCGCTCAACCATATTCTGCAACGCATAGGGATTAACTTCCTTGAGCCACTCCTGCATCGAGGCATCTAGAACATATTTTTCAGCAAGCTTTTCGTACATCCAATCTTCGACAACCTCAACGGTTGCGTCCCACCCAAAAACAAAATCAACCGTTCTAGACAAATCCGCCGCACCACTATAGCCGTGCCGTTTCACGCTTTCAATCCACTTTGGATTATACAGTCGTGAACGAAAAACGTACTTTGTTTCCTCGTCAGTGCTTCGGTTCTTAACTCGGTCGGGGTCAGAGGTGTCGCCACAAAATGAACGGGGAGCAGTTCCTCTTAGTGTTTTTACTGCGGTTATCATTCCGCCGTGGGCGTCGTACCAGTCGTCGCCGTCTAAGATGTCGTATTCTCGGGAATCCTGATTTTTCACGGTTATGTCGATTTTGCTCAAACGCTTCTTGAACTGTTTAGGAACAGACAAACCATAATTTTTCCGTCCATACGCATAACAGCCCCAGCTGACGTAGATGTCGCTGAGGTCTTTTTGGTCTTTCCAGTTCTTAGAGTCAATTGCTTCACAAATGCCAGTGCCGTAGGCTCCGGGGCGGTCTCCAAAGATTCTAAAACACGCGTTTTCCCTAGCAGTTTGTATATCCAAACCTTCGGCAACCATTTCTTTGACTTCTGTTTCAACATGTTTAGAAACAAAGTTTTGGTCAAACGACTCTTTAAGACTAGCAACAATCGCTACGGCTTCGTCTATAAGATGAACAATGTTTGGAAAAGCGTCTCGGAACATGCCGCTCATGCGGATGGTAACGTCAACGCGGGGGCGTTTTAGTTCTTCAAGAGGAATTACTTCGATACCTGTTACACGTCCGCTTGTGTCTTCCCAGACAGGTCTAATACCCATCAGATACAGGATTTCTGCGATGTCATCTCCTTTTGTTTTCATTGTGTCAGTTGCCCAGATGATGATACCTAATGTTTCAGGGTATTTTCCTTCTTCTTTCAGGTAACGTTCCAGCAAAGAATCCGCCAAAGCAACACCCACACGCCAGGAAGCAGGTGAAGGCACCGCTCTGGGGTCTACAGAATAAAAGTTTCTACCAGTTGGCAGGATGTCTGCCATTCCTCGTGTCATGGAGCCAGAAGGCCCAGAAGGAATGTACTGGCTTTCGCATTCATCTATGGTGTTGGTTAGTTCGTCTGTTGTTTTGGCTAATGCGGGTGCAAGAAAGTTTTCAATGTATTTTAAGCATTGGCGAACTTTAGAATCCGTTTTTCCTAAAACAGTTTGCATCACAGAATCAATCTGCTCAGGGTCAAAACCTGTTTCATGGAAGTTTTCTATTAACTTAAGAGCCAAGTTATGTACATCTGAAATAATTTCGCCGTTAGTTTTCCCGTTGTCGTTTAGTTTGCCACGGTTTGCTATCAAGTCTTCATAGTTGTAACCTTGCATTTCAGCAAGTGACTGCCTCAACGAAGGAACAGAACCATTACTAAGCCGAGTCAACGTGACAATAAACTCGTCCAAACGGGAACCTTCAGGAGGATCAGCCAAAATATGCAAACCATCACGAATCTGAGCATCCGATAGCTCATGTATGTAATCGTGCAACTTTTCCAAAAAGGCGTCAAAATCAGAAAATGCCTCATCTTCTGTGACGTAAAGGTCGTGGTCAAGTTTTGCTTCAACCACGGTTTCCCAAATCAGCCTTTGAGCAACAGGCACCTTATTTTTGTCAACTGCTTTGGTTTGATAGTATTCTTGCAGTTGAACCTGCAGTTTTGCTAATTCCTCGTAACTATCAGCGTTGTGCATTACAGGAACAAGATGTTCTATGATACAGCAGTAACTTCTTCGTTTGGATTGAATGCCTTCTCCGGGGTCAGTTATGTTGTAGATGTAAACGTGAGGTAAATCAGAGATTGTAGCATCAGAAAAACATGCATCAGAAAGACCTAAAGACTTCCCAGGAAGCCACTCTAACGACCCATGCGTGCCAATGTGCATGATAACGTTAGCTTTGAAAACGTCACGTATCCAACGGTAATAAGCGTAGTAGTGGTGTGGTATCGGCAGGTCGGGACTGTGATAGATACTTGCAGGGTCTTCAAGAAAACCTCGAGGAGGCTGCAATCCAACGTAGACGTTTCCTGTTATCAGCCCAGAAACTAGTAGCTCATTTTTGTAGTTGAAAAGTTTGCCCGGAGGAGCACCCCAATGATTTTGCATTTTCTCTTGGGTTTCAGATGGTAACTCTTTGAACCACTGCAGATACTGGGTTTTGGATATTTTGTCTATCGACCTTTTCGCCAGTTCTCCACTGCTTGCCCATCGGCGGTCGTTAGTTAACCCGTTGATTATTATTTCAATGAGTTTTTCACCGTTTTCAGGCATAGAACCAAGCGTGTAACCTGAATCCTTTAGGTCCGCCATAATTTTGTGAACAGAAACAGGTGAATCTAAACCTAAAGCATGCCCGATTGTGTCGTTACGGGGCGGGTAATTATGAAAAATTATGGCTACCTTTTTCTCACTGTTGGACAGTTTACGCAGCTTTGCCCAGTTTATGCTTAACCTGACAACTTTGTTGATTCGTTCAGGTATGGGTGCGTAATGAATTACGCTGTTTCCCATCGAAATTTCGGT
>JAOZIC010000057.1 GCA_026014605.1 Candidatus Bathyarchaeota archaeon | reverse complement strand
GTCATGAAACATCTATTCTGCGATTGTTGCGGAGACGACGTAAAAGCAGTTTACCCTTGTAAATTCGTATTTCATGACAAGTTAACCACCGATTTTAACATCTGTTTAGACTGCATGGAAAATGGAACCTTGAAAATTAACCTGAACAGAAAAAGGCTAGTTTCAAAAATCCTTGTAAGGTTATCCAAAAAACAACAGTAAATCATCCAAAAACGTGTTATGTTAAAACGTTCGTCTATCCGAACAGTTTGTTCTAATACGTGGAACTAAATCATGCTTCACCAATAACAATACGTGAAGTGTTGAAAAATGATAATGCAGGTAAAACATGTAACAGTTGACGAACTACAAGAACTAGTAGAAGTAATCGTTCGACCCGACTCTAAACCAAAAAACTAGCAACCTGTTCCTATTTCACTACCTGAAAAACAGCAACATTTCTACCCATAAACACAGTCCTGAATCTGGGGTCTTCTGCAAACTTCGGGTAAACAATCGGGTATCTACAAACAACGTATGAAACGTCATATTCTTCTATCATTTCAACGTAACTCCAGTTGTAGATTGGTTCTGTATTCACGATTTCGTATGGGTTCTCAGCTAAATCATAGTACATTTGCTCAATTTCTTCGCTGCTTAGTCCTTCAACACTGTAAACCCCTACCAATAGTTTGATGTTGGTTGTATGGTTTTCAGAAAAACTGTACTGCAGAGCTATTTGCCAAAGGTCATTTTCGTTCACAATTTTTGTGGGAATACTTTCTTGGCAGATTACTTCACCGATAACTTCTGGGTTTGGGTCATAAACGCCCGCTATCTGGTTGTCCTCTGAAGTGAAAGGTATTCCGCTTGTTCTGTTCAGCGTTACTTGTGCTTCTATAATGTTTGTTTGTGCATCTTTTGGTTCTATGACATAGGATAGTTCCATGAATCTTACCCCTTTGTATATGGTTATGATTCTTTGGACCTTCAACAAACTGTTTTCACGTGACACCGTGATTGTAGTAGAATCGTTATCATATGTCATGGTGGCGTCGATGTTTCTTATTTCTGTCAACAAAATGTTTTCATCCACTTGGTTTCCGTGTTCGTCCAAGTAGTTGTACCCTATGCTTGTTTGGTTATCCAAGAAATACATCATAGAATACGATTTTCCGCTCCACGACTTGTAGCTAATACCCGGATTGTGCCGCCACAGATGTGGAGCGTTTTCTCTGATTTGGATTAAACCGTTGTCAACAAAATAGTTAGTATCTAACATGAACTGCGCAGACTGTGCAACCTCCATTTCGTGAGGATAAATCAAAAACTCCAGCCCTGCGGCGCTGAGGGTTGGTCGTTTGCCGATTCCAGAGAGCCACCATCCGTAAAGGTGGTCACCGACAAGAACCGAGCCTTCTGGTGTTTTGGTTTGAATAAACTCCAATCCAACGCCTTCAGGTCCATGCATGGTTGTGTAGTAGTCTGCTCGGTCCATTGCGTCTTTTGGCAGTATTGACCAAGGCGACAAAATAATGAACAGTAAAACAAAAGTCGTGAAAACCGTTTGCAGCCCATATTTTCTGGTTTTTATCCACTTCATTTTCGCATATTTTTCAGAGCCTGCTTTTGTGTAACGAAGCAAATACAGTAAAGCGGCGGAGATTATCATTATTCCCGGAAAGTCGATAAAATACATGAACCGCGAGTAGTCAACGTATATGCCGAACAGGTGTGCTTGGGTCATGACTATTGGTACAACAAACCAAGCAACAAGCAGTAAACTGTGTGTGTCAACATACTTTTTCCTTGTACCCTTAAGCATGTAAAACGTGGGAACAAGTGCAATAAGCAAACCCACAATTATGAACGATAGGGTACGGTTTTCTAAAATCAAGTTTTTGTTGGTTTCTAATCCGCCCAAAAGCGCGCCCTCAGACGACGCAGAAACATAAAAGTTAAGCACCCTAAATACCCACGGGGCAATAAGTAACGCGCCAAAAACTCCGCAAACAACAAAGAACTTCAAAGATTGTTTGATTTGTATGTTTTCGAGTTTTCGGATTTTTGCTATTGCCAAAAATATGAAGAATAATACCAAAACGGGCAAAATTACTGACAAACTAAACGTGTGCGTAAGAACAAGAGTGCCAAAAAGCATCGAGCCCATAACCAAGTTAAGGTAACGGGGGTGGTCAAGGTCTCTGATGAACAGGTAAAACAGCAGAATCATCAACGCCAACGAAACCACGTTAGTGTAGCCGCCCCACCCAATCATTTCAAGACTTAACGCAGAAATCCCCGCAAACAAAGATGCCAAAAGTCCTGCGTTACTGTTTTTCCAGAGCTGTTTTGACACCAGATACGCCGGAAAAACAACGAATGAACTAAAAAATGCTGCAGTTACAATTTCTGCCAAAACAATTGGCATTCCAGTGAACATAATCAAAACTGATACAAAGAAGTGAAATCCAACAGGTGTGGCTAGTGGTTCTCCGCCCATGTGGTATGGGTTCCATTCTGGTAGTGTTCCTTCGTCTAGTATCAGGTTCAAGATGCTGCCGTGTAACCCGATGTCTGAGCTTGGCGGGTAAGGATTGTGAAAGACAACCGCTGCCCTGAACAGGAACGCGAAACCGAAAATGGCTACGACCAGTAAAGCATGTTTGTGTTTCGTTGTAATCACATCGGCAAACTGAATATGACTACCCTTTCACGGTAAATCAGATTTATTGCTTTCCCAAAAAGTGAATCAGCAATAGCTTTTGTATACTACTTTGTTGTAGGGATGCTCTAACACTGTTTGTCAAGAAAAATTGACTAACTTCACACTCATTTAGTCAAGAAACCTTTACAAAAACGCTTATTTTTGCATCTAAAATAGATTTTGATATATGATGTCTATTAGAAGAATCAGCGTTCTAA
>JAOZIC010000109.1 GCA_026014605.1 Candidatus Bathyarchaeota archaeon | reverse complement strand
GCTTCAGAATGCGGAAACTTTGGTGCATCCCCAAAACCTCCATACACAGAATCAAACCGCGACGCAATATGCAACGTCAAACCGTCAATAACCGACTGAAAAACCTCTCCATCCAATTCACACTCGACATGTGGAACTTGATGGGTTTGTTGATGAAGTTCCCGAATTTTTTCTTGCAAACTTTCTTTGTCTTTTTTGTAAACAGTGCTGATGTGGTCAAGCATAACAAGCATCTGCTGCGGCGGAATATACGTGCCACCAGTTAACACGTCACCCTCCGGGGTCAAAAACGCGGTAGTAGGCCAGCCACCCATGTTGTATCGTTTGTCTATGTCCGGGCGTTGGTCCCTGTCTACTCTTATGGGTACATAGTTTTCTTCTATGACCCGCGCTACTTCGCTGTCTGAATACGTGGTCTGGTCCATAACATGGCACCAGTGGCACCAAACCGCGCTGATTCCCAAAAGAATTGGTTTATCTTGCTGTTTTGCCTTTTCGAAGGATTCTTCACTCCACTCTAACCACGGTATCTTGGTTTTTGTCAGCAAAAAAGCCCCCAAGTTTGTTACAGAACATATTGTTTTGTTTGCTTAATAGTTTCACCATTTCGGCAGATACAAAAAGAAAAAAGAGGGGAAAGATTTGTTCGCAGTTTTTAGACCAGCAATTGGATGTCTGCATCTGCTGCTATGTCCAAAAATGCGGCTGCTCCTGCGATTTGGGTTACTTCGGGGATTAGGTCCTCTTTTTTTATTCCGAACATTTCCATGGTTGGGCTGCAGGCGTAGATTTTGACGTTTCCTGAGGCTACCATCCGTTTGAGCATGTCGTAGGGTGTGGGGTAGTTCATTTCTTTTAGTTTGGCTTTGAGCATTGGCTCGTATTGTTTGTATGTTGCTGGGAGTCCTGCTTGGTCCATTGCTCCTTTTTTGAGCATGTTAAGTCCCCAAAAAGTGAAGTAGATGTGGGTTTCCATGTCCATGGCTGCTGCGGTTGAACCCAGTGTGAATGCGCATAAGAGTTTGTCGATTGTGCCGCTGTGGACGACTAGGGCTAGTTTCTTTTTTTCGGGCATAAAAATTTCCTTCCTTTGCGGTAAACTAATATAGTTATAACGGTGTTATATATTTTTTGTAGGCTTTTGGCGATTGAACATAAAGCTTATAAAATACACATGAATCAATATTCATATGAAGATTATCTCACGCAAAGGGGAAAACAAAACATGGTAATGCGAAACATCGTCAAAATAGACGAAACAAAATGCAACGGCTGCGGAGTATGCATACCCTCATGCGCCGAAGGAGCCCTACAAATAGTAGACGGCAAAGCCAAACTAGTCAAAGACATCTACTGCGACGGCTTAGGAGCCTGCCTAGGCAAATGCCCACAAGACGCCATAACAATCATCCAACGCGAAGCCGACCAATTCAACGAACAAGCCGCACACGAACACGTAAAACAAACCCAAGTAGAATCAACCCCCGCTCCCAAGATGTGCCCATCAGTAAAACCAATACAACTGGAACCCGAACAAGAACAAAGAGCAGTTCAAAGAACCAAGTCGCAAATCTCAAACTGGCCATACCAACTAAAACTGATGCCCCCAAACGCGCCGTTCTTCCAAAACGCCGACCTGCTCATAGCGGCTGACTGTGTACCGTTTGCGTATGCAGACTTTCACCAAGACATGCTCAAAGGCAAAATATTGGCTATTGGTTGCCCTAAACTTGACGATGCTACTTTGTACCGAAACAAGTTGGCTGCGATATTTCGAGACAACAACATACGAACCATCAAAATCGTGAACATGGAAGTTCCCTGCTGTTTTGGTTTAACGCGCCTAGTAAAAGAAGCCATAGAACTGTCAGGAAAATCTATCCCCTTAACCCAGCAGACAATCAGCGTTAAAGGAGAAATCTTGCCCCAAAACTAGGAGATGAAAAAGTTGGAAGGTTCAAGTTCAGAGTCCTGTCCGGGAATCAAAAAGTTTCTGCGCCCTAAACCAGAATACATCACCTGTCCAAACTGTGCAGGAAGCGTCGAAATCTGGAGCGCCGAAAACACGGCTGAGTGCGAAATCTGCGGAAAAGAAGTAAGCAGAACCGAAAAAGAAGCTTCATGTCTGGATTGGTGCGAATTCGCTGACAAGTGCCGCGAAATAATCAAAAACAAACAGCATTAAACCCATTTTTTCATTCGTTACCCACTGCAAAAAAGAGCTTCAAAGCTTTTTAGTTCCTTTGCACACTATATTGTTACTTCCAAATTTTGAATTAAACAGTGGGGGAGGTGAAATTTTAGATGAAATATTCAACAAATGTAGGAAGGGAAATGGTGGAAAAAGCAGGCGTGAATGTGGACGCTTTGATTAACAAACTAAAGAAAGCCGCGGCGGCAGAATTTACCACTTACTACTATTACACAATTTTGAGAATGCACTGCGCAGGCCTAGAAGGAGAAGCAGTAAAAGAAATCGCCGAAGATGCAAGGCTTGAAGACAGACTGCATTTCGAAACAATTGCTCCGCGTATTTACGAGTTAGGCGGAAAACTTTACCGCGACCTAAAAGAACTCCACGACGACGCAGCATGTTCTGCGGCTTATCTGCCTGACGACCCCTCCGATTTGAAGGCTGTTCTCAAAGTTTTGCTGGAAGCAGAACGTTGTGCCGTGCGGGTTTACACAGAAATCTGTAACATGACCTTTGGGAAAGACCACAGAACCTACGATTTGGCACTAGCCATACTTCACGAAGAAATAGAACACGAAGCATGGTTCCAAGAACTCCTTGAAGGCAGACCCTCAGGACACTTTAGACGACGCTCGCCGGGAGAAGGTCCGTACACTCAAAAGTTCAGGCACGTCGAATAAACAACAAAAAACTGTTAACTCCGCTAACACCCCTTTTTTATTAAAACAGAAATAGTAACAAACAA
>JAOZIC010000173.1:11299-23933 GCA_026014605.1 Candidatus Bathyarchaeota archaeon | reverse complement strand
CTAATCCGTCAAAGCCTTCTGAGCCTGGTGGGATTGGTTGTAGCCATGCTGAAACTAGGACTTCTTGGTTTATGCCTGCGGGGTTAGGGTTTACGGCAAGGTATGAGCGTGTTACTAGTGTGTCTGCTTGAACAAATGGAATTGCGGTTACGATTACGGTTGTGGTTATTAGAAAAATCATAGTCACTACTGGTATAAGGTTTTTTTTCGTTTTCATATTAATTCCCTTTTGTGGGGAAGTTATATCCGAAAAACGTTTTTTAAAACTTTTGGTGTAACCGGAAAATTCAAAAGAACGGTAAACATTTGGGGTAAAATGTTTGTTATATTTTTGGTTTTTTTGATAAAATTCGACAATTGGTAGATAAAATGATTTTTAACAGAGTTCCTAGTATAGACTTAACAAAACAATAAACGGGACGAAAAATAGCGCATAAAGGTTCAAGTGATTACAAAAGTGTTAGACGAAATCGACATCAAGATACTAAAACATCTGCTAAAAGATGCACGCAAAAAATTTTCTGACATAGCCAAAGACTGCAACGTGTCAACCGCCACAGTTAGAAACAGATTCACCAAAATGGAAAAAGACGGGTTAATCGTTGGTTCAACCGCTTTGGTTGACCCCAAAGAGTTAGGCTACGAAACAGTAGTCAGCATCTATTTGAACACAAAACCTGAAGGCATCCAAAAACTGATAGAGCAACTCAAGGGGTTGGACCTTTTTTCGATACATTATGACCTAGCGAAAAGAATGAACGTTCATATTGAATTGTATCTTAAAGAAAACAAAGACCTGCAACAGATTACCCAAAGAATTCGGCAAAACGAGGCAGTTATGGAGATGCAAATTACGCTTTGGCTTAATGATTTTGCGTTTCCAGAAAATATTCCTGTTGATCACCTGAAAAAGGAGTGAATATGATGTTGGATGAAACTGATAGAAGAATTGTAAGAAAGTTGCAGGAGAATGCTCGGGTTTCGTTTAACAAGCTTGCTAAAGAGTTGGATTTGTCTGTTGATACTGTGATTAAACGGTATAACAAAATGAAGAAAAGCGGGAAAATCAAGACTACAATAACGTTAAGCACAGACAAATTGGGAATTAGGGCTGTTGATTTCATTTTTATTTCGTTAAAAACTGGAAGTAACATCTCTTCGGTGATTGAAAGGCTTTCAAAAATTGAAGGAATAACAAACATTCACTCCGCAGCAGGAAATTATGACATAATGGTAGAAGCATCAACCCCGAGTTACCGGATGGCGCGGGAAACAGAAAAAAAGATTCTTGCCATGCCAGAAGTCTACCGCATTATTACCAGAATCTATGAAATAGGAAAAGGGGTCGGAACTCCTTTGAGCAGGCCTTGGATAAAAAGTGTAGTTATGTTGCCACCAAAGATAGGCATGGTTGATCTCGAAGATTACCATAATACAGAAGACGACAAATAAACGAGAGACCCCAGATTTTTCCAAGCTATTGTAACTGGTCAATGTAGTTGTTTGGTTGTTCGTCAGTAAAAGAATCTACTGAACAGTCAAGTTGAATTTTGAGCAAAAAACGTACGCCTGAATTGTGGCTTGACTAATCTTTTTGAATTCCTTGATATCAGATTTTGAACTGAAAGGGAATTTCAGTAAAAATGGTTCAAATTGACGGTAAATCAGAAGGCTTTTAGTGTGATGTGGTGGTTTTGGGGTTACCGCTGTTCTATTACAGGTAGTTATTCTCGCATAAATAATTACTAAATTAAAATCTGTGTGTCCCTAACAAGAAAAGGGATATATTCAGAGGGATGAACAATAAAAAAAGTTGGAAGCAAAGTTGAATAACAGGAGATGACATTCTACAGATAGTCAAACTTTCTTGACTAAATGAAAACTCATTGGATATATTTTTGTCAAAATTTCTTGATAAAAACGTTAATTAATTATCGAAATAGATGAATTAATCAGGGAAAAATAAAATGAAACTAGATGACGGAAAGAAAGCATCTGTTTTGGTTCTTCTGCTTTTGTCTACATTTTTCTTCAGTTTTGCCCCAATTCCTGCAATTTATGGCGATGGTGAAAACTGGCTTGAGGGATGGAGTTACAGAAAAAGCCACGTAATAGAAAAAGCAACAGGGGCAGGAACAAACTATCAGGTTTCTATTACTGTAGATTATGGAAGTGGCTCTGATTTTGAGGGCACTGTTTATGTTAATGAGAAATGTCGCTCTAATTTTCAGGATATCAGATTCACTGAAGATGATGGTGAAACAGAACTTGACTATTGGATAGAAAAGACGGGTTTGAATGATGCCGTGTTTTGGGTGGAAGTATCAGGCAACTTGACTGCTGGAGATGTGCTAATCTACATCTATTATGGGAATTCGGGAGTATCTGATACCGATGATTACTCTGAAATACATCAGGGGGAGAATACATTCTTATTTTTTGACAATTTTGATGACGATTATTTTAACACATCAAAATGGGTAGAGTGGGAGACTGGTGGTTCTTATTCCGAATCAAACGGAGTGTTAACAGTTACTGGAGGTTCAAATTCTTGGGAGCAGATTGGTTCAAAAACAGAGGTCAGTTACAATACTGCAATTCGTGCAAGGTACATGATGGAAGAACAGGATTATACTCAGTTTTGTTATGATTCTAGAGGTGTTGGTGGTGGAAGCCCCAACCTTATTGAAGTGAAGTATTCTTCTACATGGGGTGGGAAGGTCTTTCAGGGTGTTGTTGATGAGTCATATATTGAAACAAAGGCAAGAACAACAGACCATTCAGCATATTCTATAACCGAAATTCAATGGTTTAATGAAAAAAGTGAATACTATTTTGATGATGTCTTAGAAGAAACACTTGATACATATGTACCTACAGAGGACATGGGCGTAGGTTTTGCCACAAGAGGCTCTACATCAGAATTATTGGTTGACTGGGTTGCAGTTCGTAAGTGTCTTGATAACGAACCCAATCACGGAAGTTGGGGAAAAGAAGAAGGGAACAATGTACCTACAAATGTTGGTTTTACAATTCTAGATATGGACGACGTAAACAACATCTATGCCCAAAAACGGTACTACACTGCACAATATGTTGTCATTGACTATGATGGATACGAAGAAATTGGGTATGCAGAGTTTTTAATTACACAATCTTCCAGCGTTCGTGCTACCTTCAGGTTTGACGAGGACACCTCAACGTTCAGCATTAAATCAGGGAGTTCAATGTGGGATTTAGATATCGATAGCTGTTCTTATGTGGGTTCAGGAAAAACACTTACAATGAATTTCATGATTTCTCCAAAGTTTAATGCCATACAAGAAAGTGATATTGACATCTCAGTCTTTGTTGTGGATAGTGAAGGCCAAAGCAACACAGAAGTTATTCAAACAGATTATGCTGATGTTGTAACAGACCTCGTCATTTCTGGATTTTCCTGCAACGATGACAGAGGAAACGTAGGGCAGTCTTTGAATTTTTCTGGGACAGTAGTTTATGCCAATAATCCTTCAAGTGACACGGCCTCTTCGAGTTATCCACCCGATAGTGAGTTCACAGCAATCCACATTTATGACTCAAGAGATGCCAGTCAAGGGAGTGACAACAGAATAATAAACGGGACATTTTTGGTATCCTTTTCTGCGCTCTCTTCAACCGGTTTAGAAGCATACAATCCGTACATTGACATGGCAGACGCAGAATACACTGACGCAAAAGAAAGCCCAACAGATACATTCATCAGTGACAGAATAAGAATTTTAACTCTTGGAACAGACGATGCAAGAATTAACCTCAATGACTCCGCTGAAATCTATGCAACTGCAGAACTTGAATATGACGGCCACAGTTTTGGTTTGGGAGATGTGTTGAGCGTTGGTTCTCTTGATTTGGTTTGGAATGGTACCCACTTTGTAGGCTCAGAATCGAAAGCTTCTGTTCAACAAGTGGTTTACAATGAGGGAGTGGGTGAAGAAGCGACTTATGGCGTTACAGCCGTTAACATGAATTCATTGTCTGTTTCGGTAATATGGGACCGCCTAAATGTCCTGCTTACGGTTGACGATGACCTAGTTCCTTCAAACACAAAAACAAAATTCACTGTTACAATACTTCGCGAATACGACAACTCCTCTGTATCAGACTACAGCTACAACATCACCCAAAATGGCTTAGAATTCAACAACTCACACACAAAATCAACATTCACAGACATCAGCACCTCAGAAGCCACACGAACTTACGACTTCACCAACGTTATTGACAACACTTATTGCTTGACTGCTTTTACGGACCCAGACGACCTTTTTGTTGCATGGTACGACGCAGGCATACAATTGAACCAGACCACATTAATCATAGCCGTAGCATTGATAGTGATAGCACTAGTTGCAGTTATAGGATTACAAATCTATCGCAAAAAATGAACATAACCACCATATAGTGTAAGAGCGGAAAAAACCAGCTATAGCAAAAAGTATGATTCCGATGACAACCATCTTATTCAATTGTATCTCCGAAACAAGAAGGCGAATAATGTGTTCTCATAATTTTTGAAGATAACCGCCAAAAAGATAAAAAAGACGTTATTCTCGGTTAACTTGCGGGTTCGATGGTTCCGTTTTCTTTTAGTTCCAGCAGTTCTTTGATATTGTGGATTTCGATCAAGTTGCTTGCGTGCCGCTGTTTTGTTCTAAAAGCCGCAGTGAAAAGCACGGTGTCGTCAGATTCAAGCAGTTTCTTGGAATACAGGTTACAGGCGACTGTTAAGATTCGGTCGGCTTCTGTTTGATATTCAATGTATACAGGAATTACGCCATAAACCAGTTCCAGCTGCTTTTTCACGATTGGACTATATGTAACCGCAATAATTGGTTGCGGAACCTTGAAGCGCGAAATCATGCGTGCAGTGTAACCTGACCGCGTTAGGGTAACTATTTTGTTTAAAGGCATATTTTTGCAGATTCTATGAATTGAACGGCTCACAGTATCAGAGATGTTCACGTAACCTTGGTCTTCAACACTGCTGGCTGCGGCTTTTTCTGTTTCCTGCGCCACACGCGCCATCATCTCAACAGACTCCACAGGATACTTGCCAACCGCAGTTTCTCCACTGAGCATGGTTGCGTCTGTTCCATCCAAAATCGCATTGGCAACGTCGCTGACCTCTGCGCGGGTCGGAGAAGGGTTATTCATCATGGACTCAAGCATTTCTGTGGCGGTTATCACGGTTTTGCCTGCTTGGTTACATTTGCGAATCAACAACTTTTGAACCAAAGGCACACGCTCAGTCGCAATTTCTACGCCTAAATCGCCTCGGGCAATCAAAACTCCGTCTGCGGCTTGAAGTATCGCGTCAAAGTTTTGGATTCCATCAAAGTTTTCAATCTTTGCAACCAAAGCCCCTTTGTAATCTTGCGCTGCTGAACGAACCTCAGCAAGGTCTTGGGCACTGCGCGTAAACGACAGCGCCAAATATGCGATGTCAAACTCTTTGGCAAAGTCGATGAGTTTTCGGTCGCGGTCAGAAAGAGTGGAAACATTAAGCTGCTTGTTTGGAACGTTAACGCCTTTGCCGTCAGAAATCACGCCCGATGAATCTGCACGCAAACTTAGGCTGCCTTCCCGTTTTTGGGTTACGGTCATTCTGATTCTGCCATTGTCTACAAAAACTAGGTCGCCGACACTCATCTGGTCCAAAAAGTTGTGATTGAACCTTACAGGTTCGCCGTTAAAGCCTACTTCCAGAATATCGCCTGTTTCTAAAACGAGTTCGTGGTCTGTTCTTAGCCGTATTTCTGGTCCTTTCAGGTCAACCAAAACAGGGATGTCCGAAACTTGACGAACATTTTCTACGATGGTTTTGTAGCGGTCAAAATCGCCGTATGCAGTGTTGATTCTGGCGCAGTTCATGCCTGCGGCTACCATCTTCTCCAAAACGGCAGGCTCCAAGCTAGCCGGACCGATTGTGCACACTATTTTTGTTTTCTTTCGCATCAACCGAGGTCACCATCTAGAATAATGGTGGGGTTTTAGCGTTTAAGTTTTGAAAGCAACAAAACCGCAACAATAGCAAATATGATTACTGCGATGGCAAACTGCGAGGCTAGAACGATTTCTTCGTATTCGCTCTGTTTTGACATTATGCCAACCAGCGCCCAGATTACAACCAGACTAAACGCGAAATCCTTGCGCAACAAAAGCATAGTCAATGTTAAAACTAAAGCTACGGCGATTATGAGAACTGCCCAAGTTTGTTCTTGAAGCCCAAACCCGTCCCAGCTTACGGCGGTTAAGGCAACTGAAACGTTGGCGATGGTGGCGATGCTAATCCAGCCCAGATAAACGCTGAAAGGCAGATGCACACAGAGGCGTTCGGTTAGCGAGACTTCTGCTTTGCCGATGTCTAGTTTTCGGTAGATTCCGATTAACGTGGCTAGTAATCCAAACATCAAAAGCAAACTGTAGGTTACAAGGTTGTAGTGCCACAAAAACAACCAAAAGATGTTTAGTGCACTGCTTAAAGCAAACATCCAACCAATCGTGCGTATGAACGATTTGTTTTTGTTTGGCAAAAACTGGTAGATAACAAAAACCGCCAACAGCACATAGATTATTCCCCAGATTGCAAACGTGAAACCCGCAGGAGTAACCTTTGTCAAGTACATGTCAGAAATGTCCGCGCTTGTAACACCGCCAATCAGAGTTGTGCTTCCAGCAAGGGAGTTTACTATAATTGTTACGATGAAGGCGACAGTGTTGATGGCTTGAAAGAAAACTGGCTTATTCAAATCCATGAACATTAGTTATACCAAGAGTTATAATATAAAAATATGCACCACACCCCCAAGTTTGGGTGGTGCAGCGAGCAAAAATCGAACCTGCCTTACGCCAAGTAATGTTTGTCCACCATTTTCATTACCATAAAAGTAGCTCTTTCAAAGTGTAGTAAAGACTTTGGTCTTATGTTAAGTATTATGTAAATTGCTTTTTTGTTAACTTGAAATTTCGTCAAATGCTCAACAACTTGATAAAGATTAAGTACAAATCAAACCATCAAAACACACTCTATTTATTATGATTAATCACAAAAATCTGTGATACGTTTAGTGTTAGCAGTTTCTATTTGTTTTTTCATTGATAGGGCATTCTTAAAATCAGCTTCGTTTACGTCTCGGATTCTTTTTACGATTAGTTCCATAAGTTCGCTATCGCTCCAAGGAGCCCTAGTGTAAAAACCAGCAATAAGGGAAACCACTCTAGGCTTATTATGTCCGAATGTATCTTTCAGTGAATAAAGTCTTTTGATATCCGCAATTAGTTTTTGGTCATTTTCCAGAAACGGACTTAACTTGCGATCAATAATTGGCAACATACAAAATGCCCAACGTGTAACATACTCAACATCATGATTGTTTGTTTCATTTGAAAGAGTGAACAAACGATAAAGAATCTCGGGAAACTTCCGTGGACTCCACAAATTGTGTTCTCCTAGCCAAGCAAATACCCAAGCTGCAGCAAAGTGTACTCTTGGGTCTTCCGAAAAAAGTAATGGGACAATTGCATCCCCAATTTTTTTCAGTTTCAATAAGGGCCTATCTGCATTATAAGCGAGTTCCATCGCCATGAGTGCTCCACGGGCTTTCTTTGAAAAGTCGTTGCTATTGAGACAATCTAGAATTTTGTTCACGATTTCTGTTGTTACTAATTCGTTATATCTTATTCGATCTAAAGAAATGGCACCGATGATGCTCCCAAAATTCGGCAAATCTCCTTCTTTTTCAAAATTTAAATATCCTTGTTGAGCCACGTTGAAAAGGACATCCTGATATTTTCCGGTAATCAACTCAGTCAATTCTAAGTAGGGGTCGAAACTATTTCTAACAATCCACTTCAACCCTTCTTCCAACAGATCTGGTGCAACTTGAACCTCATCAAGAAAACATTGAACCAATAGTCTTACTGGATTAGGTTCATCGCTCCAGCCATAAGTTGTTTTTGTTTCTGTTTTTTTACTCTTTTCAATTAAACGTTTGATAAGAGGTTGAGCATTTCTTCCCGCTAGAATTGCTGCTAGGGGGATAACTTCTTTCCAATTCGAATTATCGAGGTGAGGCTCCAGAATTGAGAGAATCGTATCTCCTTCTTCTCTGTCTGGATAATATCCATCAACGATTGCACGCGCAGTGAGATATTCTTGAAAAGTTAAGTGCCTAAATTCATACATTGGGTATAATGTTCCCTGTTCGATAGAATGCCCACTAAATATCAGAATACTACTACGAAGCTCAACCTGTTTCACAAATTCGGAAACGCTTATTCTTGCGTAACCAAGAACATCAGGCATTTGAGTTCTGGCCAATATTAAGAGCTCCTTCAGACGTTTTAAAGAGATCCTCTGAACTCCTTCTTTCATCATTGCAAATGCAATAAACGCGAGTTGAGGTACAGCCTCATCTTGCTCTATTGGTTTATAGCCTTCAACATTCCAAGTCATAAGAAGCACCTCTATGGCTTTTCCATACAGAATACTGCGACGTGAGGGTAGTTGCCCGACCCATCGTTTCACTAATAGGAGCGTAGTAAGTAGAAGTGGATTTCTTGCAAGAGTTCGTACGCGCTGCGTTTGACATATGTTATTTGCGAGTTTTTCAGCATCCAAAATCACTCTTTTTTGGGCACCAATTACTTCTTTGTGCCAAGCTAAGGTTAATCGTCTTATGTCAGCATCATCAAAATCAGCAATTTTGTAATGCTTGCAGCACGCGCTTAATGCCCCACCAATTATTCTAAACCCAGCCTCACGAGAAGTTATGATAATTCCAGCTGCTGGATAAGTTGACAAGAAGGTTCGCAACTGATTTGTGAAAGTCACTCGTTCAGTTTCATCTGAGATTTCATCAAGTCCGTCTATTAAGAGAAGAGCTTCTCCATCTTGGAGTGAACGACTAATCAATAGAGAGAAAGGCTTGGTCATGTTATTCATCTCAGCCAAATTTGGAATCGTGGAAAGTATGTCAAAAATAGAGGACTTCGACAAATTGGAAAGCTGTCGACAACGGATAAAAAGCGGAAGCCATTTCCGATCTGGGAGCTTGTCATCAACCGAATCTTTCCGATCAGGAAATGCATACGCTATAGCAACTCTTTTTAGAAGGGTTGTTTTGCCCCCACCTGGATCTGCAAGTATTGCAAGACGGGGGCATTTAGAAAGAATTTGACCCACAGGAGTTCTTTCTTCTGGATTTTTTAGATACTTTTCAAAATCCTCTGATGTACGGGGCTTTTCGCTTTCGATAGTTTGAAGATAAAGTGGAACAAACAAGTGTTCAAGACTTAACCTTCTTGAACCAACTTCTTGATCTGCGGGTAGTCCTCCCAGAGTAATCTCCCCACACTCCTTAGATAGATACGTGAAATACTTTTTTTTCGCTTCCTCAATTAGCCCCTCGTTAATTAGTTCTGAGGGAGGGGAAAGATACTCTAAAGAGTGTAACTTACCGCCAATCGATTTATCTGCATCTTTAATCTTCTCAGCTAAGGATGTAGCCAATGGGTCGCCATCTGCATGTACTAATGCAAAACTGGTCCGTTGCTTGTTCCTAGTGTAGTATATAAGCCAAATCCATCCTAATTCATGTGCAAGAAGTTCACAATTTTCTTCAGGCACAAAATCTTTTGAGCACGTTTTGGAACAACACCCAGCACGTTCCATGGCTTTTTCAGGTGAAACAATTATTTTTCCTTTCACCAATTCATCGATTATTTGCTTTCCATTTAGAAGGATTACTCGACTTCCACCCACTTCCTTTTCTTGTTCTATTGCAGTCTCATTAAAACCCGATAGGGAAATGAAATATCCAACAGTTTCTTTGAACTTTCTTTTTTCAGCATCCAAAACACCCACGAACTTGTTGACAGCGTCTCCTCCAATTCTTGTTTTAGTTGCTTTACATTCCGCAATAACTCTCCTTGACTCCGTTCGATGAAACGCCTCAATATCTACTTCGCGCCCAGTTTTGTGAATGTTTAAACGAATATCGTCATAACCTAACGCAAGAAAAAGGTCACTAAGTAGTCTGCCAAAAAGGTCTCCCTGCCTATTGTTCTCTTTTTCCAAGATTCTGATTGACGTATATTTGGACATTTTATCATCTTCAAACTAAATTTTTGGTGCAACTAAATCACACACACTTAGACGTTGCACTAACTACTACTCTATCTATATACAACTGAATTGAATAAAACATTTTTTGCTCCATAATAGCCCCAATTGTGAATACCTAGCAAGCATGCGCCCTAACTCCTCCCGTTTGGCTAGGGACATTGGTGGTGCGGCGGGCAGGAATCGAACCTGCGAACCCCTATGGGAAAGGATTGCTCATCAGAGACGCTGATCTTGAGTCCTCCGCGTTTGACCTGACTTCGCTACCGCCGCTCCCAACGCAACAAAAAGGAACAGGCAGTTAATTTAAGCCTTCTTATCCACGCTTATTCTATCACGGTTCCAACCCGTTTTCCTTCGACCGCAGCCAACACATTAGCTGCATCATAACCGCTTACAACAACAGTACGCAGTCTGCAACGCTGCAAAACCTTGACCGCCTCTGGGTCCACAACCTGATTAATCCCCGCACGGTGAGTGTTAGATTCAAAAAGCCCACCTAACTCGTCAAACGAGAGTTTCTCCAACTTCTGGGCGTCACCAAACTTGTTCGGGTCCTTATCATAGATACCATCCACATTAGAGCCCTTAACCAACAAATCCGCTTTGACACGTTCGCCAACCAACGCAGCCACAGTATCAGTTGTCATGCCCGGACGCAAACCACCCAACACCACAATTTTGTTTTCTGCCAAACATGCCTCGGTTTCGTCCAAACTAGTGGGCACACGTCCGCAGCCAGCGTCTGCTAAACGCAAAACAAACAACTGAGCAAACAAACGCGAAACATGAATCGCAGCCCAATCTTTTTTGTCTTCTTCCATACCAAGCTCTTTGGCTACTTTGATGAAATCGCGGGCTAACGAACCCCCACCCGTAACTGCGACTACTTGGTGCCCCTTTGTTTTGAGTTCCATAAGCAAGTCAACATAGTTTGCAATCAACTTGGCGTTAAGGGGTGAACCAACTACTGAGCCTCCAATCCGAACCACAACACGCATGTTTGTTTCCTCACACAAATACAACATTGCACCAAAATAATATAACATTCGCCCTTAGCCAAAATTCAAATGTTTATAACGGTATTTTGTTAATAGTCATACAACACAAACAGGGCACCCTATCGTCGGTGAAAAACATGGATAACGTAGAACTGGTCTTCTTGGGCACTGGAGGCGGACGCTTCGCAACAATAACCCAAAAAAGAAGAACAGGCGGAATCCGACTAATATCAAAAACATTGAACATACACGTAGACCCCGGACCAGGCGCCCTGATATACTCACTTGAAGCGGGACTGAATCCACAAAAAATCAAAGCCGTACTCATCAGCCACAGACACCCCGACCACTACAGCAACGCCGAAATCTTGGTAGAAGCAATGACCAAAGGCATGCTCAAAAAACGGGGAATAGTTGCGGCACCCTCAAACATTCTGTTAGGCAACAAAGAAACTGGACCCGCAATCTCCACATACCACCAGCAGATGATAGAACAAACAATAACACTCAAGCCCGGCTCAAACTTTGAAGTCGGCAACACAAACATCGTGTCCACCCAAACAAGGCACACAGACCCCGAAACTGTTGGTTTTAGGTTCCAGATTCCCGAAATCGGAGACATCGGCTACACGGCGGACACAGAATATTTTGAAGGCATAGAAAACGAATACAAAGGAGTCAGAATCCTGATAATCTCCGTAATGCGGCCGCTTGGAAGCCCATGGACGGGGCACATGACACCAAAAGAGGCAATCAAAATCGTTGACGCCGTTAAACCAGAGATGGCGGTTGCTACCCATTTTGGAATGAAAATGATTTACAGCGGACCAAACTATGAAATAAAACATATAGAAGAAAAAACAGGAGTCCCAACCATAGCAGCGTTTGACGGAATGAGGCTGCGCATTGGCGAGAAAATCCGCATCGGGAAAACAAAAAGAAACAACCAAGGCAGCATGGAAGATTTTGTAAAACGTTAGCAAGGTTACTGTTTTTCAGACAACAAAAACGAGTACGGGTCATCAGGTTGCTGCGGAAACTGTGTTTCTTTACCGTTTTTAACCAACACACGACTCTTAGTTTTTGTGAATCGTCCAAGAAAACTAAACTCGACACCGTTTTGGCGCAAAACAGATTCCACAGTTTCTTTTGCGTCCTCAGATACAGCAACCAAAAATGTACCAGTTGAAGACATAGACAAAAGCTGTGTATCGGTTAGCTGATATGTTTGTTTCAGTGTGTAAACCTGCTCTGGAAAAACAAAACTGTCCCAATCCACCGTGAAACCGACGTCAGATGCTTCGGCGAGTTCATTTAATGCAGCGGTTACGCCTCCTTCTGTGGCATCATGCATGGCGTGTACTCCACTGAATTGGGCAAGCATTAATGCTTCTTTGGCACAGCTTTGCTGGATTACAAGGTTTGCAAGCTCTTCTGTGCTTGGAACACCAAACAGCCGCTCTGCCAA
>JAOZIC010000173.1:5362-11199 GCA_026014605.1 Candidatus Bathyarchaeota archaeon | reverse complement strand
TTACAAGGTTTGCAAGCTCTTCTGTGCTTGGAACACCAAACAGCCGCTCTGCCAAAGATTTGTGGGTTAAGGCAAAGTTTACCACGGTTTCTAATCCTACGGGTTTGATGCATACTATGTGGTCGTCCGCTTTGGCGTCTGCTGGTGTTTTGAGTTGTTCTTTTTTGATTGTTCCATATCCTGTGCAAACTCCAACAAGCGTGGATACTCCGCGGTAGGTCCCAGTGTGACCGGTAACAACGGTTATGCCATACTCGTCTGCGGCGTTGCAGGCTTGCTGCATTACTTGGTGAAAAACTTTGGGTTCAGTTGATTTTGGTCCTAACAGGTTGATTGTACAGTACTGGGTTTTGGCGCCAAACAACGCAACATCAGACGCAACGTAGTTGATTAAGAACCAGCCAAACCAGTCCTGTGGAACTCCGATGCACGGGTCGGTTGAAACTACCAAGTACTCGTCTTCATTATAGTGGTGGACTCCCGCGTCAAACCCTAACTGAGGTGGTACAACAACATCTGGTTTTTGTTTGATGCAACCCAGCAACCGTTTGAGGTCTTCGTTTGGGAGTTTGCCCATAACCAATTCTCCGTTACTTGTAGATGTCTAACGTTTTGGTTTCCCGCAACATGTAAACTATGTAGATTGTTATCGCCAACTCAACCGCCAAATATCCACCATTATACATCGCAGAGTAAAGGGCAACATTCATCCCCTCGGGCGCATACATTGCAAAAAAGATTATGCCCGACAAGAAGTGGCAAACAAACCTGCCAAAGATTCCCAAAACAGCACCAACGTATGGACGTTTCTGGAAAAACCCTGCAACACCAAGCAAACCAAAAGCAAGCGGGTAATCAAGCACCATCTGAACAGGGTGAACAAAGTACGGGTCAACAGCAAACTGCACCACACCATAGAGCACGGCTGCGAACAGGCCAACTTTTGGTCCTCGCCGAAGCGCCAACCAAATTATTGGCACCATGGACCCTGCGGTCACGGAACCTGATTGTGGTAGACTAAAGAGTTTAATGTAACTTAAAACCGTGGCAAGAGACACAAAAAGTGCTATCTCTGCCAGTATTTTTGCTGAAAAATATTTTTTACTATTATTCACTATTTTTTTCCCTCCGCCAGCATTACCTGGATCAGGTTTTCAGGGTCGACAACACAGTAGTTGTCCTCTCAGCCGAGTAATCTCAGCTCCCCATACACCTTACCGAAAAGGAGTGTTTTCTTCGTATTTAAGCCTTAACAAAACATGCCCATAATTGTTATAAACCGTTTTTTGGTATCTTTCGGGTATGTCAAACAAAGTTCATTGTGCACATATTCTGGTTAAAACAGAAAAAGAAGTAAACCAAGTATTGGAACGCATAAAAAAGGGAGAAAAATTCACAGCCATAGCAAAAGACGTCTCACTGTGCCCAAGCAAAAAACGTGGCGGAGACCTAGGAACCTTCGGCAGAGGACAAATGGTCAAAGAATTCGAAACAGCAGCCTTCGCATTAGACAAGGGGCAAATCTCTGGAATAGTCAAAACACAGTTCGGATACCACATAATTCGGCGTCTTGAATAAAAAAATTGAATTGTGCAGGTTTTAAGATTCCTATCTTTCAATTTTGCGCGAACATTAATAATTGTAAAAAAATTTTTTCCCATCAATTCTTTATTCTTAATTGACCCGCGCCGTGCCGATACCTTTTTGGAACGCACAATTGGGAAAAACTCTTAGAGTAATTAAATAGTTAAATTCTATTGATTATCATAAACGTTCTACTTCTCATGGAGATTATGAGGGATGGGAGACCTCGAAAGAAACAGTCAAAAAGCAGACTCTGAAAAGAAGAAAGAATGCTACTTTTGTAAACCTATTAAATGGACTGCCTTTGAATTACCGCCAAAACTTTCCAAATTCCTTTACTCCAAGAAAAACTTGTTTTTTGTTCTAATTATCGCAATTATTGTTTATTTAATAACCTTTAGTCAACCAGAGATTGTAAGAAGAACCTTAACAACTTTTGTTTTTGCAGCAGGTTGTTGGATGCTTGAAGTATTTCCGTTACCAATAACTGGGCTGACAATACCCGTAATGCTTACGTTGTTTGGAGTGTTTAACCCAAAAGAAGCATTCGCGCCCTTTTCAAACTCAATTATATTTCTCATGATTGGAGGACTTGTTTTAGGGCAATCAATCAAAAAACATGGACTGGATAAATGGATTGGATACAACCTACTAACTTACTCCAAAGGGAAAATAGATAGACTGATTTTACTAGTTATGGCCGCCACTGCCTTCCTAAGCATGTGGATGTCAAACACTGTAGCAATAGCAGTAATTCTACCAGTCATTCTCTCAATACTGACAGCAATGCCTGAAGAACTTGTTAACCTTAAACGCAAGATGCTTCTAGGAGTCTCCATTAGCACATCAATCGGCGGCACTGCAATGCTCACAGGAAGCACCCCAGCAATGATAGCAGGAGCATTACTAGGAGAAACAACAACATTTGGATTCATTGAATGGGCATACTATGGGTTACCCGTTTCTCTGCTGATATTAGCAAGCTCATTTCTGTTGTTAAAAAAGTTGTATCCATCTCCAAAAATAACACTAAATCTGGATGCAATAATTGAACAAAAAAAGCAAATGGAAAAACTAAACACCACACAGAAAAAAATACTTCTAATTTTTGTGGGGACTATACTATTCTGGTTCATGGGAAGCCAGTTTGAAGTCTGGCTCGGATTGCCCTCCTCTGTGTCTAATGTAGCAATAGTTTCTGTAACTGCGGTTCTAATCATGTTCGGCCTAAACCTACTTGACCTCAAAGATTTGCAATCAATCCAATGGGAACTAATTTTTCTGGTAGGAGGCGGAATTCTATTAGGCGAAGCAATGATTGCATCGGGTGCAGCCAGCGGCATAAGTAGCGCCATAGCATCTATGCAAGGTTCAACGCCCACAATTGCAATAATGGTTGTTTTGAGCCTGATTTCACTTCTCTTAACGAATTTTATTTCAAACAGCGCAACAGCCGCAATTTTAATCCCCATAGCAATTGAAACTGCAAACATTTTGGGAATGACACCAGTTCCTTTTGTAATGACAGTAGCTCTAACAGCAACAATAGCATTCATAACACCAGTAGGAGTACCCTCTACAGCCCTAATCTACTCAACAGGAATTATTCCAAGAAGCAGACTTATCAAAACAGGAATTTTAGCCGCCATACCAGCGTTGTTAATAGTCCTTGCCGTAGTTTACATCTTTCCCGTTCCATAGAAAAAATCCATTTTGACAAACACCTGAAAAATCTTAAGTAAAACTATAAGTGAATACAAAAAGGGGCTTTGTGACAATGTTAATTCAAACAGTAAAATCAGAGATAGTTTCACATCTTTCATACATCATAGGAAACAGCAACGAGGCAGCAGTAATCGACCCCAGACGAGACTGCAAAATCTACCAAAAAATTGCCAAGAACTGGGGAGCAAAAATAAAATACATATTTGAAACACACCGAAACGAAGACTACGTCACCGGTTCTTTAGAACTAGAAAAGCTCACAGGAGCCACGATATTTCACGGTCCCGGACTGCCTTGGGGATTTGGCAAAATCATACAAGACAAACAAGAAATCAAGATAGGAACACTAAAAATTAAGGCCTTGCACACTCCTGGTCACTCTCCAGATAGCACAAGTTATGTGTTATACGACCTAGAAAGTGGAGAAGAACCTGTAATGGTCTTCACAGGAGATACACTTTTCGTAGGAGATGTAGGTAGAACTGATTTTCTTGGAGAAAAAATGACCCCTATTATGTCTGAAAAATTGTATGACAGCATACATGACAAACTTTTCTCTTTAGGTGATGGAGTAATAGTGTGCCCAGCTCATGGTTCTGGGTCAGTGTGCGGCGGTAATATAAGACAAAGAGAAATCAGCACAATTGGAATTGAAAAGAAAACAAATCCAATGCTAAATCTAAGTAAAGACAATTTTATTAAAGAAAAAACAAGTGAACAGCACCAAACTCCACCATATTTCAAGCAAATGGAGGCTTACAATCTTCATGGGCCCCCAATATTAGGTGAAATACCTACTCCGCATCCTCTAACTCCTTCAGAATTTAAGAAAACTGCTGAGAACGCTTACATTATCGATACAAGAACTCCCGCAGCTTTTGGAGCAGCCCATATAAAAGGCTCCTTCAGTCTGACCCCTAAAAGGTTACTGAATGTAGGCTGGGTTGCAGACTACAACAAACCAATTCTTCTAGTTGTTGAAGATTTGCATGCATTGGACTTTGCAGCAGATAATTTGTTCAGGCTCGGTTTAGATAAAATCGCAGGATACCTAGAAGGTAGCATAGAAGCTTGGTACAAGCAAGGTTTGCCTATTGCAAAGAACGGGTTACTATCGGTTCATGAACTAAAAACAATGATTGATGCAAACCAAGAAATCACAATCTTAGATGTTCGTCGTGAAAAAGAATGGAACGACGGACACATCAAAGGTGCAATGCGTATTTATCTTGGGCACCTTCCGAAACAAACAGATGAAATTCCTAAAGATAAACCAGTAGTTGTTATGTGTAAAACAGGAAACAGGTCCAGCTTTGGAACAAGCATATTGCTCAGAGCAGGATTTGACAACGTCTATAACTGTTTAGGCGGCATAGAAGCATGGAAAAAAGCTGGGTTCAAGTTAACTAAATCATAAAACAAAGCCTTGAAAAAACTTAAATTGAAAACGAAACATCAAAGATATTCATGTTTCCTCTTGGAATTGAACCATATTTAGTGGGCGGTATAATAGTTGGAGTTGGAGTAGCACTAATATACCTTGTAACAGGGCTGCATGCAACTCAAAGTAGCTTTTTCACAACAACACTGTCTTGGTTTTCTAAAAGAAAAAGTTTCCAGAAAGATTCAAACATAAAAGAAAGAGGCTGGAGATTAACTTTAGCCACAGGCCTAGTAATCGGAGCGTTGATTCACACTCTTACACTTTCACATACTGGATTTTGGACAACCTCGGTTCAATTATGGCGACTAATTCTAGGCGGACTGCTAGTAGGCTTTGGAACAAGACTATCCAGCGGATGCACCTCAGGGCATGGAATAAGTGGATTGGGATCACTTTCTTTAACTTCTCTTTATTCGGTTATCGTTTTCATGGGTGTTGCCATCGTAACAGCGAGCATTGTTCAAATGTTGGGGGTTTCACCATGAACAAAAGAAACATAGTTGTACTAATTGGCGGCATACTGTTTGGTTTCGGTCTAGCATACAGTGGAATGACCAAACAAGAAATTGTCCTAAGTTTCCTGCAATTAGAAGATTTGGGACTAATATTCGTCTTAGGAGGCGCAGCATTAGTGGCAGCCTTTGCAATTAACGTGTTAGCAAAACTTCAAAAAAAGCCAGTTCTTGGTGGCGAATTCAAACCAAGACGTAGAATTCTGTCATGGAGCATAATAATTGGGGCAGTTATATTTGGAGTGGGATGGGGAATTTCAGGTCAATGTCCTGGTTCTGCAGTGGCAAGTCTTGGCACAGGTAATTTTCCCGTCTTGGTGGGAATTGCTGCTATGTTCATAGGTGCATACATTCGGGGGCTATTAGACTCCTGAGAATACGAGCGAAATATCCAAACTAATTGTTCGTATAACACATAATCAAACGACTGGAGTAAATGCTTCCATAACCAAAAAATCTGCAAACAAACCCAATTTTCTGTTGTTACTAGGTAGCTTACTGTTCGCAACGCGAACGTTAACCGTTTCGTCCAGCCCATAAGGGTAGGGGTAATTTTTTCCAAAAACTTTTTC
>JAOZIC010000173.1:0-5262 GCA_026014605.1 Candidatus Bathyarchaeota archaeon | reverse complement strand
CTGGTTGCTTGGTATCAGGCAGGATGACGGTGGATGGGCTATTCCGTTTAGAACCAGAAACGAAAACTTAGAAGCTCTCGGAAAAAAGGAAACACTTGAACCAGATAGAACAAAACCGTTCTCCCATTTGATAACGGGCATCGTCCTAAGACCGTTCTCATTAATTGAAGGTTACAGAAACAAAGTAAAAGAAACAGGAACCTTACTGGCAGACAGAGTCTTCACCCGAGACAAGTACGCAGACAGAACAGGAGCAGATTACTGGACAAAGTTCACGTATCCGTATCACTGGACAGACATACTCTCAACATTAGACACGTTAACATTGCTTGGAATCAAAAACCACCCAAAAATAGATGAAATAAACCAGTGGTTCAAAAAACACAAACAAAACAACGGAATATACCAAGTAAACGTCATGGCTGGAGCAAAATACAAGGACACAAAATATTGGATAACATTACAGTACCTAAAAGTACAAAAAAGATTTGAAACTTAACCGCACACAGACCGTTTTGTCACGTTAGTATTTTTGTGCAAAATGGAAGTTTCTGTTTTGTTCCCAGCGTTTAAGGGTGCACCCTGTGCTAATGTTTTCTGGTTATGGAGTATATTGTGCCTCCAAGGATTAGGGCTCCGAACATTATCAGCGCGATTGCCCAGAAAGAGTTCCAAATCTCGATGCCGACAAGTAATAGTACTCCAACCGCGACGATGAGAATTCCAATTATTAGCCCAAAAGCTAACCCAGCGTGTACTAGTCCAAAGCATTCGCCGTTTTCAAACTGTTTTCCAAAGTTTTCGCCCCACTCTTCCATCCGTTTTCCAAACTCTTCTGCGCCGTCTTCCATTTGTTTCTCCCATGTTTTGGGCGATTCTGTTAGTTTTGTACCGCATTTCACACAATACAATGCGTTGTCATCGTTTTTGGTGCCGCATTTTGAACAATAAACCAATACTTTGACCCCCTTCGTTGTTTCTCGCGTTTAGTATAAAAGACAATCTGTCACCAAAGCATGTTTTACCGTAACAACCAAAAGTCAGATGAAACAAACAGAGTTCAAAACCAAAAACAGGGGACCGCCAAAGGTGGATAACGAAATAAAAAGACAATATCTAGAAAAGAATATGCTTAGTTCCTTTGGAAAAGGCAAAACAGAGTTTGTTGCTTTTTGTGATTTCTGCAACAAAAAACTGGGCGGTTCCATACGGGTATCTAAAAACAATCTAGCCTATAACGTCAAAGTTAAGGGCGGACATTTTCATCATGCAGACGGGAACCCAGAAAACGATGTGGTTGAAAACATGAAACTGTATTGTTACACATGCCACAAAAACGTTCACCGTTGGGGCATAATTCAAAGGTGGTTGGACAAAGCTGGAAAAACAGTTAACGAGTTGCCGGATTCCAGAAACTTAAAGCCCATGACGTTCAAAAGTTATTAAACAATAATTGGTTGCCACAAAATACCCAGTTTGAGTAGCTTGCTGTTATTTGCTAACATTTATTTGAAACTTTTTTGACCGTAACTGCCAAATAACACTGAACGAAAATGTAGGGAGAACAAGGAAGGAACTACTCATGGCAGACTATAAAGTTAAAGACATAAACTTGGCTTCTCAAGGAGCATTACTTGTTGAATGGGCAGCAAAACACATGCCAGTGTTAGCCCAAATCCGCGAAAGGTTTGAAAAAGAAAAACCACTCGCAGGCATCACCGTAGGCGCATGCCTTCACGTTACCAAAGAAACAGCCGTTCTTGCAGAAACCCTCAAAGCAGGCGGCGCAACCGTTGCACTTTGTGGCTCAAACCCACTGTCCACACAGGACGAGGTAGCGGCTTACCTTGCAACTAAAGGAATTCACGTTTATGCATGGCGCGAACAAAAAACCGACGAATACTTCTGGTGCATAAACACGGTTCTGGACTACAAGCCCCAAGTTACAATGGACGACGGCGCCGACGTAGTTGGCGTTCTCCACAAGGAAAGAACCGAACTCATCGGCAACGTGATTGGCGGAACAGAAGAAACCACCACAGGAGTAATCCGCCTACGAGCAATGGAACAAGACGGCGCACTCAAATATCCAATCATCGCCGTGAACGACGCATACACCAAGTACCTGTTTGACAACAGATACGGCACAGGGCAAAGCACCATCGACGGCATACTACGTGCCACAAGTGTGTTGCTTGCAGGAAAATATTTCGTTGTTGCAGGCTACGGGTGGTGTGGACGAGGACTAGCCATGCGAGCCAAAGGCATGGGCGCCAAAGTAATAGTAACCGAAGTTGACCCAACCAAAGCCTTAGAAGCAGTAATGGACGGCTTCCTTGTAATGCCAATGGACGAAGCAGCAGAACTCGGAGACGTTTTTGTAACACTCACAGGAAACACCAGTGTCATCAGAAAAGAACACATGCAAAAAATGAAAGACGGCGCAATAATCGCAAACAGCGGACACTTCAACGTAGAAATCGACATACCAGACCTAGAAAAACTCTCAACAGCCAAACGAACACTGCGACCAAACCTTGAAGAATACACACTTGCGGACGGACGTAAGATTCACCTGCTTGCAGAAGGACGTTTAGTTAATCTTGCCGCTGCGGAAGGTCACCCTTCAGAGGTTATGGATATGTCTTTTGCTAATCAGGCTCTTAATGCGGAGTATCTGGTGAAGAACAAGGGTCTAGAAAAGAAGGTTTACCGTGTTCCTAAAGAGATAGACGAGCTTGTAGCAGGCCTGAAGTTGACTGCGATTAATGTAAAAATTGATGAGTTAACTGAAAAACAGATAAAATATTTGGCCACTTGGGATGAAGGAACTATCTGATTTAACAATAAAGCTTATAATGTGGTTATAGATAGAGTTGGCTACATCGTGGTGAATAATAAATGGTAAGCAAAGATCAAGTAATCGGATGGGTAATCTTTTTGGTCTGTGCAGTAGTAATCATCGGATACATTGTCACGCTCTTTGGTTATGAACAAGTAGTTAAACCAATTCTTGACCTAGGCGCAACAGCTGACGTACAATTCTGGTTGATTGCAGTCCCTGTGCTGATCGCTTTTGTCGCAGTTCTGGCGATAGGAGCATGGATTGGCTGGACAATGGGAACTACTCCACCTCCTCGACCAATCGAAGAGATCGAATCCGAAACAGCATAACAAGAGAACAAAGATTTTTATTCTCTTTCTTTTTCTTTCATATTTTGGTAGGGCTTTTAAGTGGAAACAGTAAAAGGTATCGTTCTTTGTGGCGGAAAAGGCACACGACTTCGACCGCTTACGTATTACATCCAAAAAACAATGGTTCCTGTGGGAACTGAACAAAAACCACTTCTTGAGTACGTTGTTCGGTTGTTTAAGCATCACGGAATCAAAGAGTTGGTGTTTTTGGTCAACTACAAATCTGAGCAAATCAAAAACTACTTTGAAGACGGCTCCCGTTTTGGCGTGAACATCACATACGTGGAAGACGACGTTAACTCGAAGGGAACTGGTGGAGCTGTTTTGACTGCATACAACAACGGCGCAGTTAGCAGTGACGACACTTTGCTGGTGTATTACGGCGACATCATAACAAATATGGATTTGACAGATTTGCTCAACAAACACGAAAACAACAAGGCGTGGAGTACAGTTGCGTTGGCTTCGGGCTTTAAGGTACGTGTTGGGGTAGCAAACTTGGACAGTGATTCAAAGATTCTTGGTTTTGAGGAAAAGCCGACCCTGAAAAAACCGGTCAGTATAGGTATTTCTGTGTTGAAGGGTGAAATGTTAGAATTGATGAAGCAACTCAAAGGAGACAAGCCTGAGTTAGATTTCATGGGCGAAGTTTTGCCTCACCTGCTAAAGGAAGAAAAACCAGTTTATGGTTATGTTACGAACGCGTTTTGGTACGACGTTCTGAGCACAGAAGCCCTTGAGAAACTGGACCCGCAAGTGGTTAAAGAAACCTTCAAAGATATTTTGGAGTAAACTGCACATCAAAGCGGATGTGCTTCTTTTTAATTTTTGCTCATAACTTTTATAAACGGTAGTCTGCGTTAGTAGTTGTTTGCTGGTGATACATTGGAACCAAGTAGAAAACCGTTGAACGCGTTGACTAAACAACTAAACAGCTACGTGGCGATTGTTCTGAAAAATGGAGTTGAATACAGAGGAACCATGGTTCGCTGTGACAGCCACATGAACCTGTTGTTGGATAAGGCAACCGAACGTGTAAACGAGAAACTAACCGCTAACTACGGAAGCATACTTCTAAGAGGAAACAACATTTTATACATCTGCACAGATGTGCCCCGCGAGTAAACAAACGTTTTCTTGTTAATGCATAGGTTTTGTGCAGACAACTTAGTTTTCGGACTTGCCCGTAACATAGTTTACGGCGGCTTCTAGGTCTTTTTTTAGTCCATATTTTCTTTTGAAAAAATCTATCACGTTAGTTAGGTCACGTTCCAAGAGCTCCTTTGCGTTAGGATGTTTTGTGGAAACGTTTTGTGGCCAATCAATTATCAAAATGTGCCTGTTGGGCTGCAAAATAATGTTGTACGGGCTGAGGTCGCCGTGAATCATGTGGACTTCTTGGTATGCTTTTTTTACGTTAAGTAGTATTTCGTCAAAAACATCCTGCGCATCAGGCAACTCAGGAAAACGAAAAACTTCTGCACCGTCGATTATGCTCATAACCAAAACGTGTCTGGTCTGTTTAATCGGCTCAGGAACAGCAACACCCTTAGGAAACAAAAGCTTCAATGCGGCGTACTCTTTTTTGGCTGCGATTCTGGATTGGTGGTGCCAGTCGGGCGTGTAGCTGTAGTTGCTTGAGTAGTTGCGTTTCAGTTTAGTTTTCTTGAAACTGGTTCTGCCCACACGGTGAAACTTGAGCGCAACCTGCGTCTGGTCGGGAGTTAACGCAAAGTATACGTCTGATTCTTTGCCTACGCCCAACGATTTACCAAACGCTTCGATAACATCCGCTTTTACCAAAGCATCCAACGCTAATGTGTCGTGCCCAGAGGTTGTTAGGCCATAGCCAACGTATTTTCCGCGTTTTCCGCGTACCAGACCACGTTTTATCAACGTTGGCAGGCGGAAGTCTATTTCTGAAAACGGAAACTTTGACTGGTTTTGGATAGCGTCCTTGGGGGCATACTCGTAGTTTTTCATCTGCTGCTCGATAGCCTCCAGTAACTGTAGGTCTTCGGGTTCAAGCGTACGAAACTCGCGCACCGCAACGTCAACAGCAGACAT
>JAOZIC010000042.1 GCA_026014605.1 Candidatus Bathyarchaeota archaeon | reverse complement strand
CAGAAAGCTCGAAACGTTTTAGGATTTTTCGTTCAAAGTTGTCCGTAACTACAACTCCCCCGAAATATGATGCACAAGCATCATCAAACGCCCCAGTAATACTAACCTTAGCATCCAACGCGCCCTGTACGCCCAACTTTACCAAATCAACATCATCTAAACTGCGTTCCAAAGCCGCAGTTGTTGCTAATGCAATGGCGTTTGCTGCGGCGCTGCTACTTTTTAACCCTCGAGCTATTGGAATGTTTGATTGTGTTTCAACTTTTGCACCAAACTGGTTATCAACTTTAAAGTGACAAAGGACTTGTTCAACGGTTTTTTGTGCCAAAACAGGGTTTTCGGATTGGTCTGAGAGGATTTTTGTTTCAACAACGTTTGGTTCATCAGTAAGGGTTACGGTTGCTTTTGTCCAAAGGTCAACTCCTACGGCTGCGCCTTTGCCTGTTGCTATGGCGTTGATTATTGTTGCTGCGCCGTGACTGATTGCAGTAGCAGTTTTCATACGTGGACACCTTGCTCCTTTAGCTTAGTTAACGCGGCTTTTTTCATCACGTCAACGGGTGGAGGACAGTTAGTCCATATTTCAAAAGAAACCGCTCCTTGGTAAACAAGCATATCAAGCCCCGAAACAACCTTAGCCCCAACAGACTTCGCGTCTTTAGCAAGTTTAGTTTCCAATGGATTGTAAATAATGTCCATCACACAAAGGTCAGGGTGTAACAAATCCTTTGGAACTGGCGATTGGTCAACATTCGGGTGCATACCAACAGAGGTAGCGTTAACCAGAATGTCTGCATCTTTCAGTTCCTTTTTTAGTACATCAACAGAAAGAGCACCTGCCTTTATTTTGGAATCAAAGCTTTTGCGCAGTTCATCTACCAATAGTTGTGCATTTTTTGTTGTTCGGTTCAGAATAACCAGTTCATCTGCTTCCTGTGCGGCGTGGTATGCTATTGCTTGTGCTGAACCGCCTGCACCAAGGAGTACTATTTTTGTTTCTTCTGTTTTTACACCGTTTTCGTGGAGCGCAGTAATTGCGCCGACCCCATCGGTGTTGTATCCAGTTAGTTTTCCGTCTTCGATAAGAACAGTGTTTACTGCACCGATAGCTTCCGCGGTTTTATCCAACTTGTCTAGATGATTTATTATCGCATTTTTGTGGGGCATAGTCACGTTTAGTCCGCGTATCCCCAAACTTTTTGCTCCCAAAACTGCGGTTTGTAGCTCTTTGGCGGTTACCGTAAACGCGACATAAACAAGGTTTAACCCCAGAAAACCAAACGCCGCATTGTGCATAACTGGACTTAAGGAATGCTCCACAGGGTCACCGATAATCGCGCAAACCCTAGTTTTTCCAGAGACTTCCATCTACTGCAACCCCAACAAAGCATATGTTTGCTTCATCTCGTGTATGGTTAACTGTCCTTTTGCAGTTTTTCTTTTTTCGTCCAGACAAGCAAACGTAAAAATCCCACCAAAAACCGCAGACAACAAACGGGAAGGTGTTCCAAGTTCACCCATAGCAAAACATACAACATTAGTTTTCTTAGAACCACGGGTAACCAAGTTCAAGGTGACAATGTTGTCGTCCATTGTTGTTGCAGTGGTTACAATTTTGCAAACATCTGCACATGCAATAATTTGGGCTTCCAAAACGTTGTGAAGGATATGCAAAGAAGGCGTCCGCGCAAAATCGTGAAAAGAAATTATCACCTTTGTGCCCAAGTCATGTAACGTCGCAACAAGTTCAGCTTGGTTTTTGGTTCCCAAGTCTACGTCCACATATTCGAAACCGCTTTTTGCAGCAGTAAACAGAATCTGTTGGCGCTCTGTTTCGGTCCCAGAAAAGTTTCCACCGAAATCTTTTGGCCTGTTTGTAGCAATCAAAGGGATTTCTGTTGCTGATGCAAGCTTTTCGATACCATCAAAACTTGTTAGGCTGTCTAACCGTATTTCTATCAGGTCCGCGTGCTGTGCCTCAGCTTGCTTTATCAAATCTAAAGCTTCTGTTACTGTTTTTGGGGGAACTGCAACACAGACTTGGACGGTCAACGCTCTATCACGGCTTCTTCTTTTACCAAAGTACCAAAGTGCCTACCGCCTTCTTCCACACGAGCCAAAATCTTGTCTCCTACCGCAAGGTCGGTTACGGCTTTTGAGCCTTCAGGAGTAACTACACGTATGGTTTCGGCGTTTTGAGCAATCAACTTCAAGGTTTTGCCGTTAAACTCGGCTTCAATAAGAAGCATTGGTCTCCACTCTATTTTTGCGCGTGCAACATTGGTTAACCTGATTTTTCCTTCACGGTCAACAACCAAAACTTCTTCCCCCGACTTCAACTCAGACAAATACCTAGTCCTGGTCGCACTAGTAAGAGCATACAACGAAAGCGGACCAGCATTCACACGAAACGGACGAGTTTCCACATATGGACTTTCATGAACCTCTGCTTGAACCAAAAACAAGCCACTGGACTGGCAACCCAACAAAAGTCCCTCACCGGGCTTCATCAAATCACAGGTGTCGATACAGGCACGAGCACCAGTTCCAATTTCTTTCACTTCAACAACTTCAACCGCAACCAACTCAAGATTCACAGACCCTTTCTTGGCAAAATCCGCGGTTTCCTTAAGCGCATCAACACTTTCAGTTTTCAAAACCACACCATCAGAACCTAACTCTAAAGTTTCAAGTGCAACTTTTGCCTCTTTCACGCTAGAAACTTCAGCCAACAGCTTAGTTTTGCCACGAGTCTTTGCGATAAGGTTCTCCAGTGGGATAATTTTCCAGTCTGGAGTTCCGACAATGATGTAGTCACACAGAAACTCTGCCGCTTCTATGGCTGTTTCTTCGTCGGCTTTGCTTTGTATTATCAGTTTGATTGCCACTGTTTTGTTTTGGCTTTTTAGTTCTTTTACTTTCTCAGAATCAAAAACAGGCAAAA
>JAOZIC010000133.1 GCA_026014605.1 Candidatus Bathyarchaeota archaeon | reverse complement strand
AACTATGTTTTGTTGGGGTAGAGGGGGAAATGGAACAGACTAAATCATCGTTAGATGCGCAAACAAAAACTCTGTTAAGCCAGAACATTCCACCGCACAAACAAATAGAATCAATAATGATTTCCGAGGTTGCAACAATAACGCCAGAAACCACATTGTACGAAGCGGCTAGAATAATGGGTCAAAAACACATCGGAAGCCTGATTGTAAAAAAGTATGATACAGCAGTGGGAATAATCACAGAACGCGACCTGCTACGCGAAGTTGTAAACAAAGAAATCTCGTTAGAAAAAGATTGGCTAGCAGGCGGCGCCAGCATCAAAGAAGAAAAAGTTGAAAAAATCATGTCATACCCAGTGCTTATGCTTTCTCGGAACGCCACAATAAAAGAAGCCGCACAAAAGATGATTGAAAAACGGATTCGAAGACTTGCAGTTTCTGAACACGGAAAGGTTGTGGGAATAGTAACTGCCGCTGATTTGATTCGTTGCCTTCCTGAAACACCAGAAAGCATGCAGGCATGGTTTGAAGTTGACTATTTCATGAGCAAAGACGTCATCTCCGCCGACGAGGAAACCTCAGTGGAAGAGGTAGCAAAAATTATGGGACAAAAAAGCGTCGGCAGCGTAATAGTAACAAGAAAAGGAAAGCCCATGGGAATATTTACAGAAAGGGATTTGCTGACCAAGTTTTTGGCACAAGACCAATCACTAAAAATTGAAGTGGGCAAAGCATGCTCAACACCCCTTATCACAGCCAATCTGGGAATCAGTGTTCACGACGCCGCAATCATCATGACTGAAAAACACATCAAACGGTTACCAATTACAAAACAAGGAAAACTAGTAGGCATACTTTCAGCACGCGACCTAGTCGAAGCATACGCCAGAGCAAAATAGGTTAGTAGCCAGTTTTTTCTGTTCCCGTTTTTCTGCGCAACAGCAGCCCTTCGGCTAAAAACAAAACAAATGCAATGATGTTAGTTGCCATCAGATACAAAAGTGCAAGATTTGGCGGTTGAGCACTGACAAAATATTGAACAGACAAGATAGCGCCTTCGATAATTAGGACTCCAAGAAAAAAGAGGGAATAGCACATCAGTCTTGGCACTAGGTTTCGTCCAATCCAGATGTGTCCGCTGATGCTGGTTTTTTCTTTGACTATGTATTCGCCTGCTTGGTTTTTCTCTAACAACCCACTGTTTTCCAGTTTCTGAAGGTGCCAATAGGCAACACTGGGGCTACTAAGATTAGCGCCCCGCATTACTTCGCGTGGACCTACAGGTTCACCCTTTTTGACCACGTAAGAGTACACACTCAAAGAGGTACCTACGGGTTCTGTGTTGGTTGTCGAGGTCATGACTAGTTCCTCGGTTCAATGAACGCTTCTATTCCATATTCATCTAATACGAATATTTCATTGTCTGCTAAGATTGTGTTATACAGGTATCCTTGGTCAGTAATTTCTAGTGGAATTGTTTTAATTTCGTCATGAATTGCAATTGAATCATAAATTCCCGTAGTGCCATTCAATCTGCTGCTTACTGCACCACGGACAGATATCTGCTGTGAAGTCTCCAGTAACTCGACATTAGAATTTCTAAGAAGTTTTGAAAGTACTTGTCGGTTGCTTGTTAGAACTATTAACCGCGACTGATGAGGCGCCCAAAGGGTGTCATATTCGACAGGTGCAAGACGAGACATGCCAAGCCCAATTTCTTCCTCAGGTCGTGACATGCTACCCCCACCAAACAGTATCATATCAGAAAAGATTGTTCCCAAACCAACAATAGGTTCTGACCTGACAGGTTCTTCAACCTGATCAATAGTAATTCTGCCAGTTACGTCGGTCCATGTGCCATTCATGTTCATGTAAACGGCTGTTAAGTTACCGTATCCAGAAAAACCAGCATATTTTTTCAGAAGCTGTACGCCTTCCATCCAGTAACCCTCACCAATTACAGGAATTCCATTTTCCCAAAGGGTTTTACCAGTGATTAATGCTGAACCGTTCATCCAAAAAGCTTCGTGAGGAACCCATGTTAGGTTGTAATATTTGCCATCAATCCAAGCACCTTTAGCGTCGCCTCCAGTAATTGATGTAGAAGTTGAGTTAAAGAATGGTCTATCAGAAGATAACCCCTTGGTAATGTTCTGTGCTGATGAAATCTGTATCAGGTCAACAACTGCCCACTCGTCAGAGTTGTTAGTTATGTTAAGAACTACAAAATAGGATAAATCAGTAAGATTCTGAGTGGTATCACCAATCGTAAAGTTAACGTAAGCAACATTCACATCGATATCAGCTTTTGGACCTTGAGGTAAAGGCTCAACATAAGGTCGTATTTCGGAAAGCTCAACAATCAAAAGAGGCGAAGCGAAAGCTGTTCCCACCAACAACGAAAGAATCGCTAAAACAACAAAGTTTGTTTTCGTTTTCACTTCAATTCACCAACAAAACATTACAGTAAAGTGATTATTAGCTCTAGTTACAGAACGGTTTCGTTCTATTAATAGAACACCAACAACAAAACATATCAAAAAATACCCAAAAACAAACAACACCAAACCAACAAAATATCAACCACGTTTTTGTGACAAACTTTTAATCCTTCCACTGCATCTTTTCTGTTGGCGGGTCTAGGCGGGGGGCTAGGGGTCCCCTGTACCATAAACCCTCTACACGATGGGCTGAAGGCCTTGGCGAGGCTTCAAAGATCGTCAGGCATTTCCAGTCATCTAACCGTGACTATCCGTCCTCTTAGGCTGGCGGACGTGGAGCTGCTTCTGTAGGGAAGCTGTTCACCGCGTTTACCAGGCGAACCTGGCCAGGCCCGGGAGGGAGCAACCTAAACTTGGACGTTCAGCGCTTAGGGGATCGCGGATAAGAGTTCAGAGATTGGAAAAACTGGCGAAAACTGGATGTCGAACCAAGGCGACCCGCCACTTCTAA
>JAOZIC010000139.1 GCA_026014605.1 Candidatus Bathyarchaeota archaeon | reverse complement strand
AACAAAGTTGAAGTGCTCAGCGGCAACATGGGACAAGAAGTCGACCGAGCCAAAGTAGCATTAACAAAAGCATTAGAAAACAAACAAGTAGCCGTAATCAGCAGCGGCGACGCAGGAGTTTATGGCATGGCAGGAGTCGTTCTCGAAGTTGCTGCCCACGAAAACGCAGATATTCCGATAGAAGTTGTTTCAGGGGTTACTGCGGCTACTGCGGCGGCTTCGGCGTTGGGGGCGCCTCTGGTGGGAGATTTTGCAGTAATCAGTTTAAGTGACATTCTGACCCCTTGGAATTTGATTGAAAAAAGGCTTAGGGCGGCTGCTCAGTCAGATTTTGTGATTGTTTTGTATAATCCTCAGAGTAAGGGACGAAAAGAGCCGTTAGCTAAAGCTCACAGAATCTTGCTTGAGTATTTGGACCCGAAAACGGTTGTGGGTATAGTGAAAAACGCCAACAGGCAGCAACAGGAGTCAAAGATTATATCCCTTGAAGAAATGCGAACTCATGAAATTGACATGTTGACCATTCTGATTGTTGGCAACTCGACAACAAAAGTGGTTAACGGTAAAATGGTTACGCCCAGAGGATACACCATATAATCAGAGTTAGAAAACAAAAAAGAAAAAGAGTGTTCTTTTCTCAGACACTCGACCGCTTCAGTGCAATCATAGAGCCCGCGAAAAACACTAAACCAAAACCAATCAGAACCAACAAGGAAAACCACGGAAATGGCTCACCTAACGTTGCTGCACGCAAACATTGACTCGAATGTGTTAGGGGCAGACAATATAGAACAATTTTCAGGGCTTCAGGAATTTGGTTTAACGAAAAGAATGTTCCGCTCAGAAATGTCATAGGTAATAGTACTAAACTGCTGACTGTACCCATGTCTTGGTGTGATTTTGCTAAAAACGAGACAAATACACCAAAAAACGAGAAAACAAAGCAGGAAAGAACTAAAACAACTACGAAAAGTAAACTAATGTTCAATGTAGGGGCGACAGCAAAACCCATTATCAGGAAAGCAACTGAACTAAATAGACCACGTACTACTCCGATTAAGGCTTTTCCAATAATCAACGAGTAAAGGCTGATTGGAGACATTAAGCATTCGTCAAAGGAACGGAAAAACAGGCGGTCAACGTTTAGTTTTTGTCCAGCACCGCCGAAGCTAACAGACATTGAGGTTAAAGCGATTATTCCAGGAATTACAAACTCGAGGTAGCTGTAGCCGTCAAAGCTGATATCTTGCCCTAACCCAAAGCCGAACGCCACAAGATACAAAAGCGGGTTAACAAGGCTGGTTAACAGTGTTCGAAGCCATTGTCTTCTAAGGACTCGCAGGTCCACCCATAATACGGAATATATGTCTTGTAACATGCTCATTTTTTTAGCCCTCACTCACTTTTTGTCCGGTTAACTCAACAAAAACGTCTTCAAGGTTTGATTCTCTGATGATAATTGTTTGCGGGGACTGAGGCAGTTTTTGAACAAAACGTTTTGCCTCGTCTTCTGTTGGAAAGAAATGATACTTTGTATTTGTTTTATTTTCAAGAGTTTCTACAGTAAACAAACCAAGTTTTTGGCGCAACTCCAAAGGTTTACCTAAAGCAATCAACTGCCCGTGATGAAGTATCCCAACTCGGTCACACAGTGCTTCTGCTTCTTCGATGTAATGTGTTGTGAGAAAGATTGTTGTTCCATCATTGTTTAATTGGCGAATTAACTCCCACATTCGGCGACGCGTTTGTGCATCTAACCCAACTGTTGGCTCGTCAAGAAACAGTATTTTTGGGCGGTGAATAAGAGCACGAATAATCATTACACGTTTTTGCATTCCACCCGAAAGGGTTAGAGCCATACGGTCTGCGCAGTCAGTAAGTTCAACGAATTCAAGCAACTCGTCGATTCGGCGTTTTCGTTCAGATGCGCCAATATGATGCAGCCGACCATGCAACTCCAAGTTTTCGTAGATGTTCAAATCCCTGTCAAGGCTCATGTGCTGTTGGGCTACACCGAACTCGTTTTTCACTTTGTCTGCTTGTGTAACCACATCAAAACCGTTTACAAATGCACGCCCTGATGAGGGCTTAGTCAATGTGGTTAACATACGAATTGTGGTAGTTTTGCCTGCGCCGTTAGGTCCAAGAAAACCGAAGATTTCACCTTCATGCACATCCAGATGCAGGTCTTTGACTGCGCTGGTTTTGCCATAGTGTTTTGTCAAACTTTCGGTTAATATTATGTCACTCAAAAAACATTAACTCCAATTATTTAGTTTCCTTTTTGAGTTTGCTTCAAAGCTTCTACTTTCGCGACCATAGCTTCATGTTTTTTTATGGTCTCGGCTACTGCAATCTTGGTTGCAACTCCGATTAACTCACCCATTTTTGTGTGCCCACCAGTGTAACGAACGATTTTGTCGGGGTCTGTTCCTGAAACAACTATCATGTTGTCAGTTCCTGTTCCAGTTGCTTGGTTTTCAGGAGAAACAGAGCTGCGGGCGTCCATGTCTTGCAGGGCAGCAGATTTGGCTTCAGTTGCGGTAATAATAGAGCGTGCAATGGCTCCATCGGACAAGGTTACGTTAGTTAATATGATTATGTTGATGGTTCCAAGAGCTTTGGCGTAGCTTCCGTTTTGTTCAACCCAATCGACCTTGTCAACTCCAGAACGAAGCGCGTTTCCTACGCCTCCAGTGGCCAAACAGCAAACTTTGCGTCCTTGAAAAGATTGTTCAGAAACTGCTACATTGTTCATGTTGGCGCCTGTGCTCAAAAATGAGAGGTCATCGCGGGGTATTCCCAGTACTTTTGGGAAGTCTTCTTCGAATGCTGCGTAGTTTTTCATTATTGTTTCTGACAACGCAAACGGTTGATAGGAGTTACCAACATGGCGTACTTCTCGGTAGCCGTCCAATGTAGATATTAGTCGACGTTTTTGGTTAAATGAAACAAGCAAAGTGTTAACGTCAACGT
>JAOZIC010000165.1 GCA_026014605.1 Candidatus Bathyarchaeota archaeon | reverse complement strand
ACTGTTTTGTCCGAATCCATGGTCACCGTTATTGTTGTCTGGGTTCCTGTTGCGTCACCGCTCCAACCGCTGAATGTCCAGCCTTGTGTGTTTGAGGCAGTTAATGTGACTACTGTTCCGCTTGGGTATGTTCCATTTGCGGGGGTTACTGTTCCTTCGCCGACTACAAGGGTTGTTAGTGTGTATTCAGGAATGTTGTCTTGTGTGAATGTTGCTGTTACTGTTTTGTTTGCGTCCATAACGATTACAGTATCATCTGTTCCTGTGGCGTCGCCGCTCCATCCTTCAAAAGTCCAGCCCTCAGAGCTTATTGCTTGTAACGTGACGTTGGTTCCGTCTGTGTAGGTTCCGTTTGTTGGTGTTACTGTTCCTTCACCGATTACCAGTATTGTTAGGGTATATTCTGCTGGTTCTTGTTGAGTGAAGGTTGCTGTGACTACTTTGTTGCTGTTCATCACTATGGTTGTGTTTGTTGTTCCAGTTGCACTTCCGCTCCATCCGCTAAATGTCCAGCCTTCAGCAGCTAGTGCTTCAAGGTTTACGGATGTTCCTGCTATGTATGTTCCGTTGGTTGGTGTGACTGTTCCGTTGCCTGTTACATACATTGTTAAAGTGTATGTTGTTGGTGGCGTGTATGGGGTGTTTTTTGTGAATACGATGTTTCGGGTTACGTTTGCGTCAGCTACCTGTATTGTTCCAGATAATTGTGAAGATGAACTATACCCGCTTGGTGTGCTAACTGAGTAGCTGTAGTCGCCGTTTGGTGCAGTGAGGCTGATTGTATTTGAGGTAGAAGATTTGAGTGTGCCATCAAACGTAACTGACCAGCTTGTGCCCGCACTCAAGCCTGTTTCAACAAAATTTACTGTGTAAGTGGGATATGTGGAAAATGCGTATACTTGGCCATCGCATGAGCCAACAAATACTGTTCCATTTGCAACTGCAGGAGATGAAATCAAATAGCCGTCAGTTAAGTAGCTCCAGACGAGTGAGCCGTCAGTTATGTTCAAAGCGTGCAATTTTTTATCATGCGAACCCACGTAGACTATGCCTTTTGCAATAGCAGGTGATGACCACACGCAATCTCCTGTTGTGTAATTCCAAATTTGTTCTCCGTCAGTTGTATTCAAGGCATACACGTGACCATCGTCTGCCCCAATGCAGAGCACTCCCTTTGCAACTGCAGGACAGGACTGAATACTGCTTCCTGTTGCGTAGTTCCAAATCTCTGAGCCGTTTACTGCGTTCAAAGCATATATAATACCATCTGTTGTGCCCACATAAACAACGTCGTCAACAACCGCGGAATCTGCCACAAATCCTCCTGTTTTGTAATTCCAAATTTGTGAGCCATCGGTTACATTCAGTGCATACAAGTACGTGTCACATGAGCCCACGTAAACAACGCCGCCAACAACTGCAGGAGATGAACTCACCCAATCTCCTGTTGTGTAGTTCCATATTTTTGTGCCATCAGTTGCGTTCAGTGCATAAACGTTGCAATCTAAGGAACCAACAAAAACTACGCCATCTTTAACTGCAGGGGATGTATACACGTCATCTCCTGTTGTGTAGTTCCATATTTTTGTGCCATAAATGGCGTCAAGGGCATACATATTGTCATCCCGTGAGCCCACATAAACAACGTCGTCAACAACCATAGGAGAAGAACCAACATCATTTTCTGTTGTGTAGTTCCAGACGCTTGTGCCATCGTTTGCGTTAAGGGCATAAATATTGTTATCCCACGAACCTATGTAAACAACCCCATCAGCAACTGCAGGAGATGAACTCACTGTGTCTCCTATTGTGTAGTTCCATAATGTTTGATTTGTTAGTGGTCCAGTTGATGTTGAGTATCCTGTGTTTGCTTGGTCGTTGTGGAAGCTTGTCCACCAATCAAATTCAAAAGCTATTGGTTGGGTTACGTTTGTGCCACTTACTGATATTGTGCCTGATGCTGGTGTGGCAACGTAGTTGGTGACTGTACCTACTGTGTATTCGTAAGTTCCTAACAGGACATCTGTGAATGTTATGGTGTCTGTTGTGCTGTTTTGTGCAGTTCCATCAAATGTAACTGACCAACTGGTTCCAGAAGGCAAACCAGACGCAGTAAACGTTACTGTAAACTGTTCTGTGATGCCAAAGGCGTAAAGGTTTCCGTCATAGCTTCCAATATACATCACGTCCTCTACAACTGCTGGCGAAGCGCCTACATATCCTCCTGTTTGGTAACTCCAAACCAGTGAACCATCTGTTGCGTTTACGGAGTAAACCTTGCCGTCAATTGACCCAAAGAAAACCACATCATCTGTGACCGCGGGGGAAGAATAAATTTTGTTTCCTGTTGTGTAGTTCCATATTTTTGTTCCTGTTGTGGCGTTCAATGCGTAGAACTGATTATCCCACGAACCTACATACACCATGCCGTTGGCAACTGCGGGAGATGAAATGACCCTGTCTCCTGTTGTGTAGTTCCATATGTGGTCGCCTGTTGTATCGTTCAAAGCATACAACTTGTGGTCATCTGAGCCTACATACACTATTCCGTTTGCAATTGCAGGAGATGAAACTACACAGTTTCCTGTTGTGTAGTTCCAGATTTGGTTTCCATCTGTAGCGTTTAGGGCATATGTTTTGTTGTCTGCTGAACCAAAATAGACTACGCCGTTTACAACCGCAGGGGTTGACCCCAACTCGGCTCCTGTTGTGTAATTCCAGATTTGGCTGCCGTCTGCTGTGTCTAGAGCATACGTTTTGTTATCCGCCGAGGTGACATAAACAACGTTATTTGATACCTTTGGAGATGCTATTACATGATGTCCTGTTGTGCAGTTCCAAATCTTTGAACCATCTGCAGCGTTCAAGGCGTAAACATTGTTGTCATATGAGCCAACATAAACCACGCCATCAAAAAACGTCGGAGACGAATCAACATCACCTCCTGTTGTAAAGTTCCAGATTTTTGTTCCCGTTGTAGCGTTCAAAGCGTAAACGTTGTTGTCTTGTGAACCAACATAAACAAC
>JAOZIC010000161.1 GCA_026014605.1 Candidatus Bathyarchaeota archaeon | reverse complement strand
CAAGTAACTGAAAACTATGATTTGGGCTACACCGAGGGAGAAGAAGAAGGCTACCAGATTGGCTACGACGTCGGGTACAGTGAGGGCATAGAGGATTTAGCAGAAAACGGGTATTATCTGCGTGACCCAACATACCAAGAAGCAATGACGTTTATCCAAGCAGACAAAACTGACCTGAACCCGTACACACCAACGTATGTCTGTTACGACTTCACCGCAGACTTTAACAAAAACGCCGCCGAACAGGGTTACAGATGCGGTTTTGTTTACATAGAATATGCCACAAGCGCACACGCAATCGCATGTTTTAACACAACAGACCAAGGCTTGATTTACGTGGAACCACAAAACGACCACATCGTCAACATCGCCATTGGACAGGCTTACTTAGGCATGGTCATCGTTGACATGGGCATAATCTGGTAACAAACTAGGTGGTTAATGCTTTCTTGATGGGGTCTTCAGGCTTATCCTTGATTGTGCTGTGAACAATGAAGGTCTCGGTTTCTTTGACCCCGTTTAGGTCGTGGATTTTTTTGACCAAATCGGTTAACTCCTTGTTGTTGTTCACCAGAACTTTGGCGATGCTGTCGTATTTGCCAAAGATTCGCTGAAAATCCGAAACCTCTGGAAAGCTTTTCACGGTTTCTTCGGTTTCTTTTCTGAGTTCGTTTCTGGGGTCTTCGTTCATCAAGATGTATGCTTGGATGGACAAGCCAAAGTTTTCGGGTTCTAGTTTTGGAAAAAACGATAATATCATGCCTGAGTCGTGCATTTGTTCTAGTTTTTTTGCTACTGTTTGCCTTGTTATGCCTAGGTCTTGGGCGATTTTTAGGACTGGGCGTTGTCCTTTTTCTAGCAGGTTGAGTAGTATCTTTTTTTCCAAATCTTTGATAATTAACATTTTGTTAACGTAACCTTTAAAAGTGTAGGCAATTTTTAAACTTTTCTAATATAATATCAACATTAGGTAAAGATGAAATACGATGAACCCATATATAGACGCATTGCGACCCAAGCTAAGCAAAGCAGATTACCAGAAACTGTGTGCAATAAAAATCCCCAAAGTCCACGAGTTTATTGCCAAATCTGCTGACCTTTGCAACGCCGAGCATGTATTCATTTGCAGTGATTCACCAGAAGACAAAGAATACATCAGGCAACAAGCAATCGAACATAAAGAAGAACAAAAATTGGCGGTCCCCGGACACACGTATCATTTTGACGGTTTTTATGACCAAGGACGGGACCGAAAAGCAACCAAATATTTGGTGCCTAAACGGGTCTTTTTGACTAAGGCACTCAACCAGATAGACCGACAAGAAGGTCTAGCAGAAGTGAAAAGTATTCTGCGGGATTCCATGACAGGGCGCACGATGATTGCCCGTTTTCTTTCGTTGGGTCCAACGGATTCTGTTTTCACGATTCTTGGACTACAGTGTACAGATTCGTGGTATGTTGCTCACTCTGAAGACCTATTGTATAGGTCTGGTTATCAGGTGTTTACTAAATCTGGTTCGGACACAAACTTTTTGCGCGTTGTACATTCTGCAGGCAAACTAACAGACAGAATGGTCAGCGCCGAGCACGACAAGAAGTGCATCTATATCGATTACATGGATAACACGATTTATAGTGTTAACACGCAGTATGCGGGTAACTCGATTGGGTTTAAGAAACTGGCTTTTCGTTTAGCGATTCGTAAAGCAAACACCGAAGGCTGGCTTGCCGAGCACATGATGCTTATGGGTGTGCATGGTCCGGGTGGGCGTAAGACCTATTTTGCTGGTGCGTTTCCGAGTGCGTGTGGTAAAACTTCTACTGCGATGTTGCCCGGAGAAACCATAGTGGGCGACGATATCGCGTATATCCGCGAGATTGACGGTGTTGCGCGTGCGGTGAATGTTGAGGCGGGTATTTTTGGTATTATCAAAGACGTTAACCCCGTAGATGATACTACGATTTGGGATGTTTTGCACAAGCCTGGTGAGATTATCTTTTCTAACATTTTGGTTAAAGACAACAAACCTTACTGGCTTGGGATGGGAGATGAAACTCCCAAGGATGGAGTCAACTTTTCTGGTGAGTGGCATGAAGGAAAAAAGGATAATACCGGTAAAGAGGTTCCTTTGGCTCACAAGAATGCGCGTTATGCGGTTAAGTTGACTGCGTTGGAGAACTGTGACCCCGAGCTGGAGAACCCTAACGGTGTTGAACTGCGGGGTATTATGTATGGGGGCAGGGATGCTAGGGCGTATGTTCCTGTTCAGCAGAGTTTTGATTGGGAACACGGCATAGTTTCTTATGGTGCGTCCTTGGAAACAGAAACAACCTTTGCAACAATCGGCAAAGAAGGCGTCCCCGAAATCAACATGATGAGCATCCAAGACTTTATCTCAATTCCGTTGGGTAAGAACGTTCGCAACAACTTGGATTTTGGCAAAAAGGTGGAAAACCCTCCCGTGGTGTTCGGTGTTAACTATTTCCTCAAAGACGTGAACGGAAACTACCTCAACGACCCCAAAGACAAACAAGTCTGGGTAAAATGGATGGAGCTGCGTGTCCACGACGAGGTAGATGCGATAAAGACTCCTACGGGTTATGTTCCATTGTATGAGGATTTGCGCAAACTTTTCAAAGAGGTCAGAGGCGTCGACTACACCAAGGAAGACTACAACAAACAGTTTACCATCAGGGTGGACGAGAACATGGCGAAAATCAAGCGTGTGCGGGACTTTTACAAAAAGAATGTTACGTATACGCCTGAGCAGGTGTTTTGGATACTTAACCAGCAGTATGAACGTTTGCTTAACGCCAAGGAACAGTTCGGCGACTATATTGAACCGGAAAAGTTTCTAGAGTAAACCAACAAGGCGGGTTTTTCCCCGCACATTTCTCTTTTTCTTAACTTAGAAAACGGAAAATCTATAACCGAGACCTGATAAGAAAATAACCTAACCTACCCGGTTTAACATGCCTCGGTGGCTCAGCCCGGTAGAGCGGCAGCCTTGTAAGCTGTTGGTCGCGGG
>JAOZIC010000197.1 GCA_026014605.1 Candidatus Bathyarchaeota archaeon | reverse complement strand
GTTTCGGTTTCAGGGTTTTCTGTTTCAGGAGTTTCAGGTTCTTCTTGACCGAACCAGTTCATGCTGTATGCTGCGATTATTACTGAACTGACGATTAATAGTGATAAGATAATTGCCATGGTAACACGTTTTTCCATTTTAGTCACACCGTGTTACTGTTTGTTAAAAGAGTAACACTTATACTTTTCGTTTACAATACAAACTAGGCGACAAAAATGAAACTAACAGTCAACGATGTCACGTTCAGTTATCAAAGTTCGTTATCACTCGACAAAGTATCAATAGAAATACCAGAAACAGAAATCCTTGGAATAATAGGACCAAACGGCTCAGGAAAAACTACGCTGCTAAAATGCATAAACAAAATACTCAAACCAAAAAAAGGCAACATCATACTCGACGGACACGAAATACAAAAAATGAGCCGACTCGAAATCGCAAAACACATCGGATATGTTCCTCAGAGTTCTGTAAAACCCTACGCATTGAACGTTTTCGAAATTGTTTTGATGGGAAGAAGACCACACATCGGCTGGCAAAGCAGCGAAACAGACGTAGACAAAACATGGAAAGCACTAGAAATGCTAGGCATCGAACATCTCGCGTTGCGGCACTTCAACGAACTAAGCGGCGGCGAACAACAACGAGTACTGATTGCGCGGTCGTTGGCTCAAGAAGCAAAGATACTGCTGTTAGATGAGCCCACAAGCAACTTGGACATAAAACATCAACTGGAAGTTATGGAGTTGACTCGCGAGTTAGTAACCAAAAAAAACATTGCTTCTGTAATTGCAATCCACGACCTCAACCTTGCGTCAAGGTACTGCGACAAAATCGTAATGATGAAAAACGGAAAAATATTCTCAGCAGGCAACGTATCCTCTGTGTTAACACCTGAAGCGATACGGTCTGTTTACTCCGTGGACGTGATAGTGAACTACACCAACAACATACAACAAATAGTTCCCATCAGACCTTCCACGCCAGCCATGATTAAAGTTCAGCACTGATTTTTTTACAAAAACATTTAAGCTCAAAAAATCAAGTCCAGTAAGGTTGCAATGCGGCAGACACTTGTTTTTTTGCTGATTTTCGTGGTAATTGTTGGCGCGGTTTTTGTTTCAGGATACCACAGTTTCTGGAACACAGAAAGTGAACCACCAGAAGACTTCTTTTTTGGGGTTTCGTTTGGCGGAAAAACCGCCCAAGAAGCAAAAACTTTGATTGATGAAGTGAAAGATTACACAAACTTTTTGGTGGTGGCATCGTGGGACCTAGACATAAACGAAACTGCTCTCACCGAAGTGTGCGACTACGCCTCAGAGTCTGGACTGAGTTTTATTGTGTTTTTTGATTACATTTCCCTGCATCAGGAAGGCTATACTTGGCACCCAGACTGGGTTACATCTGCAGAGGAGCGTTGGCCTGACACGTTTTTGGGAATCTACATCTACGAAGAGCCAGGAGGCAAACAAATCGACACCGGAAAGTTTGACGAGATGGTGCATGAACGCCAAACCCTGTTTGACAACGTTACAACATATGATGAAGCAGCAGAAACCTTTGTGAGGGAACTGCCTCGGGGCTACAGTTTCTATTACCTTGAAATGAACAACATCACAAGGTTTGTTTCCGATTACGCGCTGTACTGGTTTGATTACTTGGCAGGATACGACACAGTTTTTGTTGAACTGGGCTGGAACCATAGTACACCCCAACAGATTGGTTTGTGTCGAGGCGCAGCAACAACACAGAGCAAAGACTGGGGCTCGATTATTGTTTGGAACACGCCTGATGACGTTTCTTCGGTAAAAAGCGGCGACGAAATGTACGAAGACATGATAAACTCGTATGAAGCTGGCGCAAAATATGTGGTTGTGTTCAATTACTACAAGTACCCCGAAGAAACACCGTTTGGAACATTAACAGATGACCACCTGTTGGCGATGCGGCAGTTTTGGAGTTACGCTTCCAATAACCACGACGTTTGGGGGAAAACACAGGCAACTGTTGCGTTTGTTCTTCCCAAAAACTATGGGTGGGGCATGAGATTCCCAGAAGACAACATATGGGGTCTGTTTCCTGCAGATGAAGATTCAGCTTTGATATGGAACAACATGAACAAACTAATCGACATGTATGGTTTAGAATTGAACATTGTATATGATGATTCCAGTTTTAGTTATGAAAAATATGACGAATTGTATTACTGGAATTCTACAATTAACTAGATTTTAATGCAAAACCAAAACATTCTAGACAAAAATTGGTAGTCAAGAAACTTTGACCAATGTGAAACACCAAAAAAACGTTTTGTCAAGAAATTTTGATAAAATCCCTTTTATCAGAAAATCAATACACTATGTTTCCTCTGGGGAGTCTTGTGGTAGGGCTTACAAGAGAGAGCTTAGGTTTTCAGGGGGTTTCTTCAGCTCTTCTTGTAAGCTCCCTGCTATTAACATTGGCAACCCAAACAGTTTCTGCAAACCCACAATCTTCAAGCGGTGAAATCTTTCCTTTTATATCTCCACTTAGTGTCACGTGCCCAGTCGATAACACTAGTTACAACCCCACCGGACTAGAACTGGAAGTGACATTCACAAGTTTGCTTAGCCCAAAGTATGTTACGTTAACCTACAGCATAGACGAAGAATCAAATAAAACCGAAATACCAGTAGAAGGCGCCAAAGAAGCAACGACAACAAGAACATACGAGAACGGAACAACAAAGAATGTTACCGCCACATTTGGACCGTTCACAATGATTGGTTCTGCAAGTTTGCCAACGCTGTCTGAGGGTTCACACACAATAACGGTTTATGGAGAATACAAAGCCAACGACAAAATATTCTACGACAGCACCACAGTTCAGTTCACAGTTGATTCTAATGCACCACAAAAGGTTCCTGAGTTTTCGTCATGCATTGTTCTGGCTGCGGTGTTTGCCATTGTTTCAGTTTTGGGACTAAGTTACAGGAAAAAGTTCTCAAACCCAGAACATGTTTGAAGACTAATAGTAGTTCATTGTTGAAAACTA
>JAOZIC010000076.1 GCA_026014605.1 Candidatus Bathyarchaeota archaeon | reverse complement strand
TGTTTTCAACTTAAAAGGATTAACTGTTTGGTGGGAAAATAATAAGTTCACAAAATCCAAACTATGTTTTGTGCCTAATCTAAGAAAACTTATGTTAACCATTGTTGTCTTTCTTGTTTTGTGTTTAACAGTTGTTTCCATTTTTTCTCCTGTTTTACACGCGCAAACTGACTACTCTATAGAAGTTGCTGGTTACACCTGGAACCATCCAAAATTGACTGTATGTGTAGTTCTCCAACCCGAACAGTCGTGGTGGAAACCGTATTATCTTAACGCAACATTGCACGGAATAGCTCAATGGAACGACGCAATTCGGCAGTTTGCTTACGTTAACAGCCAGTTTAGGTACTTGTCTGAGGTCAGTTTTGTTCCAACAGTAAACTACCAAAACGAGTCAGGTTACGACATCTACATCCAGTGGATAAACCAATGTGCCGAAGAAGCAACTATAGGAAAATCTGAAGCAACTATTAGACCACCGTGCATAACCGTAAAAAACGTTATTTGCCTTGCCGCTGCGTCGCCAAGCGGGCATGTTATGACTGAGGTTGATATGCAAAACATTGTTGTTCACGAGTTAGGCCACGCTTTAGGCGTGTATCACTGCGGTTACTCTGAGGACATTATGTATTCTATTGTGCAATACAGACGAACCGTAAAAGAGCTGTCTTCACTTGACCTTTACTGTCTTGCAAAAAGTTTTGAGTGGTTGTCTGTTTCATCAAATTTTGTATCCGCCAATGTGTGCCCAGCAAAAACGTACATCACTTTACCACCAGACCTTGAATACACCCGTTTCACAATAGCAGAAGAAAACATTCCAGAACCCATACCAGTGACCCTTGTTGAGTATGCCGTTGAACTGCTTTCACAACCTTGGACATTGATTGCAGCAGTGTGTGTTTGTTGGCTGGTAATTGGTGTTGTTGTTATTTTTAGAATCAAAAAACAGCACTGAAAACAGGTGATGTTAACCCATTAAAACGTCTATGATTAGTCTGATGCTGAACGCCAAAGAAATCAGCGACAGTATCATCTTCAAGGTTTGCTGTTTTGTTCGTTTTGCAAGCAAGACCCCAAACTGTGCACCAATAATTGTTCCAATGGTTATGGGTATAGCATAGTCGAATGGAATGTTTTGCAAAAACCCGTGAGTAAGTATTCCAGCCCCGTTGGTTAGTGCCATTGCAAATTCAGAACTAGCAACCGCAATATGAGAAGGTACACCCAACAAAATCATTGTTGTGGTGTCTGTGATTCCTCCGCCTAGTCCTGCTAAGCCTGTTACTAAACCGCTCATTAAACTGCTTAACACCACTAGACCAGGTTTACGGATTCTGTACTCAAAAACATGGTTCATGGAGTCCTGTACTTTTCTTCCCCAACCATCCTCCTCTTTGATGTTCGAAAAACCAGTTGCACACGTTTTTTTTCTAAGGTTTCGCAGCATAAGTAACGAAAGGAAAAGGATAAAAAATCCACATAATCCGATTAGGAAATCTTTTGGAAGAATCGTTGTTAGATACGCACCAATGATTACTCCTGGGATGTCAAAAACGTCGTAGAGTATCGCAAGTTTGAAGTCTACCCTTTTTTGTTTGAGGTAACCAACCGTGGCTGAGATTGTGGTTCCAAACATCGCAACTATGCTGATTGCAACAGCGCTTTGGGGTGGAAGATTGAAAACCAGAATCAATGTGGGAACTAAAATGAATCCGCCTCCCAGACCGCACATGGACGCAGGTAATCCAACGCCTACGCCTAACGCGACGAGTATCAACAAGAACGGGATACTAAATATGTCCAATGCTAAGCCCCAAATTCAGTCCCCCTATTTGGTTAGCGGTTTATAAATGTAGATTTTTTCAGCGCCGCTCGGAGGCTGTTGTTTTAATTTAGTTGTGTGTCTGTTTTAGTGACTTGTGTTTGATTTTTTCTGCTCCGTGCGTGTGATAAACTGTGATTATGCAGTCCAGTTCCTGCGTTACTGGGTGTTCATATTTTATGAAACCTGTCTGGGACGTTCGAATAGTTTCGTGTGGTCTAATCCATTTCACGTTGTCGTTTTCTTTGGCTAATTCTTGGCTGGCTAACCTCAAATTCTGGTATTCGTCACCGTTTTTGAACTTCAAATCAATTCCCAGAATGTTTGTTCCGCGGTCTCCGAGGTTTCTTAACTCTATTTCTGTTCCGAAAGTAAGAATTTTTGTTTCTTCCGTAAACATGTGCTCACATTTGAGAACCCCAATAGTCAACTGAGGACTTTCTCGCTTCAACCGCCAAAGGTGAACAAAAAGCGAAAAAAGACCCGCAATAGTACCCACTATACCCAACGTCAAGTTCACAATGTCCATGTCTATCGTCAACTTGTTTTGCTCCCGCCAATAACGCTTGAGACTGTATTTCGCGTTTATCTGTGTTTAATCTAATAAACCTGCTTTTTGTTGTGCAAACTCAAAGTTTTTATCACAAAAACTTGGAATCAAATACTGGGAATCAACTTTGCTCACATTCATACTGGCAGAATCAGCCCTCGAAACAGTTCCACAACAAATACAAAAACACCCCTCAGTTCGAAGACACTCAAAACGAACAAACAAACCAACAAACCAGCTACTGCTGGACCGCTCTGTTCACCACGCGGCAATGCAAAACCTAGAAAACAGCAACAAACGCGGACGCCCAGACATAACACATCTGGTACTGCTTGAGGTACTGGGGTCGCCGCTAAACAAAGAGGGCATGATGCAAACGTTTGTTCACACAAACAACAACTACGTCATAACCATAAACCCAGAAACGCGTCTGCCAAGAAACTACAACCAGTTCACTGGGCTAATGCAACAACTGTTCCAACAAAAACAAGTCCCACCAAACGCAGAACCCCTGCTATCCATAGAACAAAAAACACTAAACCAACTGCTAAACCAGTTGCAACCAGACTACGTGCTCGCATTTAGCACGCAAGGTACCCCAAAAACAATGCACAATGCAATCAGTAGTCTGCAAACAAAACAAAACCCCGCAGTAATCGTAGGCGGGTTTCCGCACGGAGACTTCACAAGAACAACCTTGGAGCTGGCAAATGAAACAGTAACCGTAG
>JAOZIC010000166.1 GCA_026014605.1 Candidatus Bathyarchaeota archaeon | reverse complement strand
CTGCGTTGAATTTGCCGTCGCTTCCCCGAATAATTGAATGTTTTGATGTTTCTAATCTGGGAAAAGAGCACATAGTTTCTGGGATGGTTAGATTTGTTGACGGTAACGCCGACAAGAGCAATTTTCGCAGGTTTAAAATGAAAACTGTTACTGGTCAGGACGATTTTGCCGCCATGAACGAAGCCGTAACACGAAGATACAAACGGTTAGTTGACGAAAAAGCCGAACTCCCAGATTTGATAGTGGTTGACGGAGGACCCGGACAGGTAAGTGCTGCTAAGGCGGCTTTGAGGGGGCTTGGTTTGCAGATTCCGCTTATTGGTTTGGCTAAGAAGTTTGAGGAAATTTTCTTGCCAGATGAATCGTTGCCTAGACGTTTTAACAAGAACTGTAGGATGATGTTGTTGTTGCGGCGAATTCGTGATGCTGCTCATAACTTTTCTGTGAGTTACAGCCGTAAACGGCGGCAGATGAAGGCTCGGGACGAGTTTAATGGTAGTTGATTAACTCAATTTTGTATAGTGTATTAATATACCATAAACTTTTATATTCATTCCACATAAACAAAGATAATAATCGACGTTTTTGGAGAATCAAATATGAAAAAAGAGAGTTCCAACCCAACAAAACGTAACGTGTTATTCACAGTTATAATTACAGCAGTAATGATGGTTTCTTCAGTTTCAGCAGTATTCGCAGACGACATCCTAGTACCAGAAGACTTCAAGGAAGAAAGCTGGTCCAAAACCATCGATTATCTAGATTACGTTGATTTGTACGCCGTTACCCACGGCAAACCAAGACCGCCAAGGGGTGCTGAAGCCAATATTTTCATGACTTACGTGAACCAGTCTGGCGTGGAAATGTTGTATGCTGGTTTAGCGGATATAACCATGGGCTACGGGTCAGCTGCGGTAACTTTGCCGATTCAAACATTCATGATGCACTACCAGTCAGAAGACAACAAACAGGATGTTGTATCTGCGTCGTCGTACATCATGTTGATGGCATATAACGAATCACAAAACACACTCTATGAAGACTCCCCAGACAAAAACGACATGCTCTATGCTTCGTTCAGTATGGGATTTGACCTTGGCGCATTACTGGACAACGATGCACCCGCCCTGAACAGCCAAACAACCACCACCCCGCTAACACATCCTGACCAAAACACGTGGAGTTGGTCGATGACATACACGAACCTTACTGCGATTTGGTGGAACATCCAGATAGCTGCAGACAATGCTTCGTATCAGAGCATCCCAGTAGCCATAACGGTTTATGACGAATTGACGTTCAGTTATGACTTAATCTTTGACCACCAGAGCAACACTGCACAAATAGTAAGCAACTACATAATCGGAGAAATGACCGACCTATGGGTAATAGACGATTTTGTTTGGATTTTCCCAGTTATTGTTCACTATAACGCAACGGGGTGCTACAAACTAAACAAGGAACTATACTCAACCGAAACAATTCACCAGTTCCTTGCCAAAAACAACATTGACATGAGCATGGTGTTTTTCCAAGCATCCGCAATCCTTGACCACATAACCGAGAGCACAGTTAACGGGCAGGATGTCTCAGAAAACGAGGTAGACGTCAGCGACGAAACAATAGTAACAGAGTCTGACCAAGGAGAACGTATATGCAGTGTTGATTTTGGCGCAAAAGACACCTACATGTTGTATAATTCGACATCAGGTACAAAGAATTCATACGATGCCGTAGTAAGAACCGTGGACAAAGACGGCTACGCGGACAATCCGGTGTTTGCTACTCACACGTTTTTGATGAACTATATTCCGTTGGCTCTGGCATACATCGATGAACCGCTTTATGAGCAGTACAAGGACGAGTTGCTGAACATGACTTACGCCGATTACTTCTATGTGATTTCTTACCCAACATACGACGGATACAAAATCGAGCACGACCCAATCTACACGGTGTTTCTTGCAGAAACAGAACAAACACAAACAACAGATGACCCCAAATTAGGAGGAGTTTTGGTGTTAGGTCTGGTCGGGGCAGTAGTTATTGTTGCGGTTGTTTTGTTTTTGCGACGAAAAAAGTAGACAAAACGGAAAGTAAACAATAAATGTGGAGGGCTATGCTCTCCGCTGACTGTTTTTGACCAAAAATTGTAGACAAAGCAACTGTTAGTCGATTTTCTTTTTTCCAAGAACTTTTCTGAAGCTTCCATGTTTTGGGCACTTGTACAGCCCGATGTGCAATTGCAGCCGTTTCCCAGTTTTGTCTGGTCTTCCCGCCATTTTCCATGTTTTGGTTGGCTCGTATAGGTCACCGCATTTGGGGCATTTGGCTGTTTGTTGGTCTAACGCAGCGTAGTACATTCTGTTTCGTACGACTTTCATTCTGATGTTTCGTTGCCTTACCATGTCGTGCAGTAGTGTGATGAAGTCTGCTATTGCGAAGGTTGACATTTTGCTGATTTCTGGCGTGCCAAAGTTTGTGTGGTAGTGGATTCCGCCCATTATTTCTTGGGAGGTGAATGCTGCTTCTTTGCGTTCTTTTAGAAAGGAGACTATTTCGTCTTCTACTGTGCTGTGAAGTTTTCCGACAACAAATTCTTTCTTGGCTATTGGCATGTGGTCTTCTACTCACTGGTTTTGTTAATTAAGGTGGGTTTTGGACAAATGTTCAGGTTAGATTATAGTTGTTCAGCAAAATAAATCTTATGTCGTAATAATTTATATACCACATCAAAAACTGACAGCAACCCAAAAAAACACCCAAAAAAACCACAAAAGATAATATAGGCAAACTAATCTTATACGAAACTGCGAGGACAAATAGCATGCCCGTAGAAATCTTTGACGTTGACGAATTCATAAAAATCGCAGAACGAGCAACACACTGCAACATAAAACGGCTCGAACGAGAAGTAAAACTCAAACTAAGAACACCCAAAAACCTGTACACACTAAAAGTAAACCCCACAAAAGCAGAAGAAATCGTCAAAAAACTAAGCTGCGAAATACGCGAAATCTAGCGATTTTAGAAAAACCGGTCTTTTTTCACTTCCAAAGTAAGTTTTGTCTTAAGAATTTTCAGACTTTGCGTAGTTTGGAACCCATATAGGTAGTTCCCTTTTTTTGTTTC
>JAOZIC010000200.1 GCA_026014605.1 Candidatus Bathyarchaeota archaeon | reverse complement strand
TGGTAGCCCGGGGGAGATTCGAACTCCCGTCAGAGGCTCCAAAGGCCTCCATGATTGTCCACTACACTACCGGGCTAACTGTTTGTTCTGTGTTAATATTTTCTCTTTAATATTAATATTAAGTCTTAAAAACGGGTTTGGGAAAAAACTTTGCTGAAAATAAGGGTTCTTATTAGATTAAAAGCGGGCAATGTTTGCCCAATGTAATCTGATAGAATGCTTCAGAATATAGAAAGGGAATTTACAGGACCGTTAATGATCCATATTTTCCTGAGTTGAGTTGCAGAATTTCTCTGAACGATTTGATGTAACCGTTTTCGATTTTGATTCTGTCGCCTACGTTGACTTGTTCGACTTGTTCGTTCCAAAGGGTCAATGTGATTCTTCCGGTTTCGTCTTCGATGGTTGCGTCTGCTACGCGGTATGTTTCGTTTGTGTATCGTGAGCGGACTTCGCGGGCGTCTGATTTCTCAACTACATCTGCTTCAACGTCTACTTTTCGCATTCCGTCTTTTAATTCATTAATTTTCAAATATGGTTTCCTCCAGTTTGATGTGTTCCACCAAAATGAACCAACAAGCCATAATTAGACTTCGTATTTGTTCAGTTTTGTTGGCGAAATGAAGAGTATGAATGTTCAATATAAGGTTTGCCGAATAGTCCACTGGAAGTTTTTTGTCAATTAACCTTCGCTTTAGCTCTAGATTCATGTGTTGCCTGTTGGCGGGTGCCAAAAAAGTGCACCCAATTAGAACAAGAACAAGCTTAGAAGGTATCTTATTCCGAACGCGACTGCAACCATTGTTAAGGTTTTGCCCCAGACCGTGTTTCTCATCTGTTTGATGACAATTGCGGCTAATCCTGCGAGCCAGATTCGTTCAACCAGTGGGAGATACATCGATATTTGGTACCCGATTAGCGGTACCCATGTGTTGGTGATTGCGGCGGCTGCCATGCTTGTTTCTGCTGGCAGGTTTAGTACTGGAAGCGAAAGGATTGCGGCGATGTTTAGGACTGTGTAAACAAAGGTTACTATGTAGCTGTATCCGATTATGGTGAAGAATTTGCTCCATAGTCCTAGTTCTTCTTGGAAGAGTTTTCCGACAAGAATTAAGATTCCTGACCATATTATCCAGTCGATTGCAAACGGTAACGCTAAGTTAACCATTGCAAGTTGGATTACTCCGCCGATTCCTGCAATGTCTATGAACGGAACATATTTTCTGAAATACAAACCATCAATCTTTACTGTCACATCCGCGGATTCAGACCACTGTAAAGTGAACCCGATTCCGGTTATGTTTTCCCAGTCAGGAGAATTGTTTGCAGACCAGCCTTGGTTTGGTCCAACTTTGATGGTTGCGTTTGTCCAGTTTCCAGAAACAGCAAAGACGTCTGCTAGGTTGTCGTATTCAAAGTAGCTGTCGTTGCTGCCAGAAAACAGTTTTATTGTTCCCGATGTTGGAAGCATCCCTTGGTCGTTGGTGTAGTTCATCCAAAAGAACAGTTCAACATATTCTGTGTCTGCTGAGCAGTTGGCGGACTCAAAGTCCATGATTCTCATCCAGATACTAGTTTCATTTTGGACTGCTGACGCTACGCTGTGGTTTCCGTCGTCGTTTCCCATCTGGTAATCTGCGGCGTCTAGAGAAAGTGAACCGCTTGACGTCCACGCGTGTTGGTCTACGATTAATTCTGTCCAGTCGTCGGTTTCTGGCAGTCTGGTTTCTACGTTGATTTTTGAGCTTGCAACGTATTGTACAACCATCATGGACGACATAACAAGAATTAATACCATTACTACTCCTTTGAAGTCGGGGTTTTCAATAATTTTTTTGAAAGCGTTAATAGGAGAATAAAGAACTTCCAAAACTTCGCGAACAGCCAATTTATAACATTCTCCACAACATTTGATGCTTCTGTGTGTTTTCTTTTCTGGTTATTTAAAGGCTTCTTAACCCTCTTGGAATCTGTTACTGTCAGCTTTTGAAGGTCAAAGTTTACGTGCATGTCAACTGCAACAGGAAAAGGTTCATAAACCGCAAATTGTCAAGTTACAGAACGAGGAAGACTGAACAGTTAATGGCGTTACCGAATGCAACCCAGTTGTGCTTGTTTTTCAAGGGTTTCGCAGAGCTTTTTTGTTGTGATTAGCATTGATAGCCAGATTAAGAGCTTTAATTAAAAAAATCAGATTATACATCCAAATCACCGAAATGGGTCCAATCGCTCGACGATATTTTGTGAAAAACGGGTTTGACGGCTCCATGACCATGCTCGGAATAATCGTAGGTGCATGGGTAGTGCACGTTACCCAACCAGAAATTGTTGTAACTTCTGGTTTAGGTGCATGTTTAGCCATGGGAATCTCTGGTTTATCAGGAGCATACATGACTGAACGGGCAGAACGCAAACGTGACCTCAAAAACCTAGAGTGTGCAATGATAACCAAGCTTAACGATTCAGTAATCAGCGACGCAACACGGTTTGTTACATTTTACGCCGCTTTGGTTGACGGAGGTTCACCGATTCTAACTGCGCTTGTTTCGTTGTCGCCGTTCTTTTTCTTGTTATACGGCATGATTGCAGTTCAGGTTGCGTATATCGCGTCTTTGGTAGTTACGTTGATTACTTTGTTTATTCTTGGGCTGTATCTTGGAAGGATTGCTAAAGAAAACATGTTGCTTTACGGAATTCAAACCTTGATTGCAGGTGTGGCAACGATAGTTATTGCGTTGATGCTCGGAGCTGTATAACAGAGCTCAACGTAACCCTTTTTTGTATGCTCAGATTTTTTGGAGAAAAATTTGGGATGCCTTTTCCAGTTTACATTCTGGCTGATTGGTCTTGAGGGGTAGTTACCTCTTCAACTATCATTTTTCCAGCCGCTACCTCGTCGATTGAGTGTATTGTAGCCCCGAATTCTTCTAGTTTCTTTCTGATATCATCAAAGCTAATAGAAGTTCCAGCAACGATTACTTTTGCGTTTTCTACTTGCTGGTCGATTTCATTTATGATTATGTTTACGCCTTCTACGCCTTCTAGGTGACTAAGAGCTTCAGAAACTTCAACAACGCTGGGTTTGTGCGGCTTTAAGACATCTAATACAAGTCTTCGTATCATTTTTGAACGACGAGCATATA
>JAOZIC010000059.1 GCA_026014605.1 Candidatus Bathyarchaeota archaeon | reverse complement strand
CAAGCATAACCATACAGGAGGCGAAACACTGTGTCATTTTTCTTGGGAACGCAAAAAGAAAACGCAACCGCAGTCGAATACCCTGTCGATGCCCTTCAACGACATCTAATGGCAATCGGCGCAAGCGGCTCAGGCAAAACAGTTCTGTGCAAATGTTTAATGGAAGAAGCAATCCGCAACAACATCCCCGTAGTAATAGTTGACCCTCAAGGCGACATATCCTCCCTTGGACTCAAAGGCGACCCCCAAGAAATCGAAAACCACGGCATACCCTTATCGATGCAGGAAGAATACTTCGAAAAAGCAAGAGTAGCCATATTCACTCCTGCCAGCAGCAAAGGAATACCCATCAGCGTTAATCCGTTGTCTTTTCCGTCGGATGACACGCCTCACGAAGAAGCCATTTTGGCTTTGGACATGACTGCTACTTCTCTTACCAGTTTTCTTGGCTTTGATTTAGGTTCAGACGACGGCAAAGGCGCAAAAGCCTACCTTTTTACACTTTTAGAATATTTGTGGCGAAACAAAGAAACAATCAAAGACATGGGGCACATGGCGGAGTTGGTGATTAAGCCTCCAGAAGAAATTGCTGATATGTTGAATCATCTGGTAACTAAACGTGAACCCCAAGAAATCGCCCGAAAACTGCGGTTTCTGACTATAGGTACTTCGTCTTTGATGTTTCAAAAAGGCGTTCAAATCGACATGGATATGTTCATGGACAAAAGCGACGGAAAAGTTCCCGTGAACATTATTTACCTAAACACGTTAAGCTCAACAAACGACAAACAGTTCTTTTTAGCAACTCTGCTCAGGGAGCTATATTGTTGGATGCTAAAAAACCCCGCAGAAGGCATTCAACTGCTTTTTTATGTGGACGAAATTGCGCCATATATTCCGCCGTATCCACGAAACCCTCCACCAAAGGAAGCTTACGCGTTTTTGTTCAAGCAAGCCCGAAAATATGGTGTCGGACTTGTAGCCGCCACCCAAAACATAACTGACGTAGACTACAAAGCCCTATCGCAGGTAAACACTTGGTGTTTGGGTCGGTTGATGACCCAGCAGGACATCGCACGCGTGAAACAGATAATACAGTCTATCGACCCGACGCATGCAGATGAGGCTTTGCAAAAGCTTCCCAGCCTGAAAACTGGAGAGTTTTTGATTCTCTCACCAGACGTTTACGATGACGTAGTGAACTTCCAAGTGCGTTGGCTGGTAACTAAACACGTTACCTTGGATGATAACGATATACCTGACTGTATCTTGCCTGAGACAAGGCAGTTTTTTGAAAAATACCAGTTGATACAAGAGAAACCAACCAAAAAAGCAGCGAAGTGTGAGCCTCCTTGTCCGACCAAAACCCTTAGTGAACGCATTCAGTTGTTGCTTAATAGTGTTAGGCAAAGCGTTTCTGCGGAGTATGTTGCAGAAAACTTGAATGTTCTGGTAAAAGACGTACAAGCTGCGCTTAACAAACTTGTTAAATCCAAGGTTGTCAAGAAAGGCAAAACAGAAGACGAAGATGAAGACGTCTACTGGTTGACCAAGTTTGGTTTTGAGCCAAAAAAGAACGTCATGGGCGAAGTTTTGGCAATACCTGCGCGGATTACGCAGGTTGAAGCCTTCAAAAAAGGTAAGTCAGAGCTAGAAGGCAGTTTATTTAGTAAAAAAGAGATGTTCTACGACGCAACGTTTTCTCACATTCCAATCTGGAAAGTTACTGCAACTCGTAAATCGAAACGTTTGTTCTTTTTCGAAAAAGAGGAAATGGACACCTACTACTTGAGCGCAACAACTGGTGCCATGATTTCGTTGGAAAAGGGTGCAATGCTGTTTCACCGTTTGATGACCAAAAGTGCCGAGAAACTAAAAGACTTCGATGACGACGAATACATCACATTCATTCCAAGGCTCCCAAAAGAAGTGCCCCGTATTCCAAAAATCAAGCTTGGAAAACGAAAAATCTATTCAACGTTGAGGTTGACTTTGGGTGTTAAACCGTTGTCGTCTGAAATTGTTTTGTTGCCTGTTTGGACGCTTAAAATAAAACACAAGAAAAACAAGAAAAAACGTTCCCTAGTCCTTGACGCTGCAACTGGACGAAAACTGGTTGGAAACTTCAAACCACAACGAAAACAAACCAAAAAACGGTAAAATTTAATCAACAACTTATGTTATTGTTTAGTTTAACATTTGGGTGTGGAAAAAATTGACTCCAGAAGATGAATTAATCTCTAAACTGAAAGCAGAAATCGGAAAAAGTTTGCCTGCGATGTTTAGTGCTATGGCAGAAAACATGCTTGAAAACAACAAAGAAGTAATCATCAAGTGGCTAGTAGACAACAAAGACCTAGTCAAACAAGTAATAGACAAATAGCAAACAGACCTATGTTTTCAGGAACTGTAACCAACTTTTTATCTAAATAACGCCAGCTACTACTGGGAGACTGACCAGAATCAACACAATCGAAGTAAAATGCTTAACAAAAATCTACGACGGAACCGTAAAAGCAGTAGACAACATAAGTTTTGAAGTAAAAAAAGGCGAAATACTAGGATTTTTAGGACCCAACGGAGCTGGCAAAACAACCACACTAAACATGCTCTCAACACTGCTGCGGCCTAACAGCGGCACAGCAACAATAAACGGGTACGACATCCAAACCGAACCCGATTCTGTGCGCCGCAGTATCGGCTACGTTTTTCAAGACCCCACCCTAGACATAGAATTAACTGGAAGAGAAAACCTTGACTTCCACGGGCGCCTTTATGGGCTTGACCGAAATACGCGCCAGCAACGAATCAAAGAAGTATTAGACCTCGTCCAGTTAAGCGACCGCGCCGACAACTATGTTAAAACTTACAGCGGCGGAATGAAACGCCGCCTAGAAATCGCCCGTGGGCTGTTGCACCACCCTGAAGTTTTGTTTTTGGACGAGCCAACCCTAGGTTTAGACCCACAAACTAGGCGCTCCATCTGGGAACATATTCTGAACCTTAACCAAGAAAAAGAAGTCACAGTAATTTTGACCACACACTACACTGAAGAAGCAGACTACCTTTGCAACCGAATTCTCATAATCGACTTCGGCAAAGTCGTAGTCCTAGACACACCAGACAACCTCAAGGCGCGACTGCAAGGAGA
>JAOZIC010000078.1 GCA_026014605.1 Candidatus Bathyarchaeota archaeon | reverse complement strand
TTTTTTCGTAATCTTTAAAAGTTAACTGAATCATGGCTCTATGTAACTGAGGAATAAAAATGGCAGAGTTTCCCGAAGATGTTGTAAAAAAAGCGTTTATGCGAGCAAACATGCGGTGTCAATGTGAACGAGACACCCATGATCATGGAACTTTTACTTGTTTTAAACAAATCATTTGGGAAGATAGAGCAAACGGTGACGTGAGAAGTGGCTGGGAAGCCGCATTCTTTGTCAGCCCAGAGAAAGGTGGAAAACCCACAGTGGAAAACTGTGAAATCCTCTGCTGGGACTGCTATACCAAAACAAAGAAAGAACAACAATAGTTCTAAATCTTTGTTTCACTTATCATTCATCCTGTTCACTTAGGTTCAAGAAGTGATTGTGTATGAGTTATTGTGAACTCTTTGCGTCTCCATCTCCCGTATTCACGGGGTTCCAACAAAACTTTGAGGCAGCAGACTACATCATCGTGGGTGTACCCTTCGACGTAACCAGCACATACCGTTCAGGCTCAAAGTTTGCGCCTCTGGCAATACGGGACGCCAGCCAGAACATTGAATGCTACAGTTTCCGCTCCGGCGTAGACATCGAAGAGTTAAACCTCCACGACCTAGGCGACCTGCACGTAGCCGCAGACGTGGAACTGACCCTTGGACGTTTGGCGTTAGTTGCCCAAGACATATACGAAGCCAAAAAAATCCCCGTTTTCATGGGCGGAGAACACACCATTACCTTGGGTGCTACAAAAAGCCTGAAAAAAGACGTAGCCATAATAAGTTTTGATGCCCACTTAGACCTGCGCGATGCATATCTTGGTTTGAATGTTTCCCATACAACCTTTATGCGCAGAATCAACGAACAAACTTCTCCAAACAAAATCTTGGAAATCGGCACCCGAGCAGTATGCAAAGAAGAATTAATCTACGCCACGGAAGCAGGAATCGAGTTTTTGGGTGCACACCAAATACGAAAAGACGGCATGGAAAAATCCCTAGAAACAGTCAAAGAACAGTTGGATGGCTGCAAAAAAGTTTACGTAACAATCGACATGGACGTTTTAGACCCCGCTTACGCACCTGCTGTTCCAAACCCTGAACCTGAAGGCTTGAGTACCTCGGAGCTGTTGGATTTTCTAGAAGTAGTATGCGAAAAACAGGTTGTTGGCTTTGACTTGGTTGAAGTTGCGCCCCACTACGACAAAGGCGTAACCGCCACAGTTGCAGCTAAAACTATCTTTGAAGTGCTTGGTTATCTAGAAAAGAAACCCGCACCAAAATAGCCCATTTTTATAGGGCTTCTTTTTGGAGTTTTGCAACAAAAAATCCGTTGCATTCATGTATGTTCGGGTAGAGCCGCTGACACTTTGTTAACCCTTTTAGTCCAGGTAAACCGATTTTGGGTTTGGCGTCTACAAGCTTGAATTCTGGGTTGAGTTTAAGAAATTCTCCAACCACGTTTTCGTTTTCTTCTAACGTAATGCTGCACGTGGAATAAACCAAAAAACCGCCATCCTTAACATACTCTGCACAATTTTCTAGCATTTCTGACTGAATCTTTGCCATCCCAAGAACAGACCGTTTAGTAAGCCGCCACTTTGCGTCCGGAGTTTTACCGAATGTTCCGGTGCTGGTGCATGGCGGGTCTAATATTACCAAATCTGCCTTGCTGTTAACTGGCAAACCGTTTCTTGTGTCCGTGACTACCGCCTGAGCATTAGTTACTGTCATCCGTTTTGTTTCGGTTTTCCAAACATGAATCCGCCGCTTCGAATAATCAAAAGAAACAATCTCGCCCCTGTTTTCCATCAACTGCGCCAAAAACGTTGTTTTGGACCCTGGAGCGGCACACACATCAAACACGATGTCTGTTGGTTTTGGGTCTGCGATTTGGGCGGCTAGGCAGCTTGCTTTGTCTTGGATGTAGAACAGTCCGTCGCGGAAGGTTTGGGTTCTGGGTAACGGTTTTTTGGTGTGCACTAGTTTGTATGTGTATTTTAGTTGCGGCACTTTTTGCAGTTCAACTTGTTCTTGCTCTATTTTTTGGAGCAAAACATCCTCTGCGCCTTTGAGCGTGTTTATTCGTACATAGGTAAGCGTGATTTCCGCAGATTTTTCCAAGAATTTTAAGGCTGCGTCTCTTCCGAGCAGTTTGTAGCAGTATTTCACAAACCATGTTGGGTTGTAGGTTTGGAGCCCAACTTTTTCGGTTTCTTCTAAATCTTTGATTTGCTGTTCGGGGTTGATGCTCAGTATTGCTCCGAGGAACTCTTCTACGTCTTTTAGTTCGTGCCACCCTAGGATGTTGCGTCCCATGTTTGCGATTCTTTGGGCTTTTTCTAGGTTTACGCCCCTGACTTTGGTTTCGTATGTGAACAGTCTGAGGAATGCGCGTTGTCCTAGTTTGTAGTCGTTGACTGTTTTTGGCTGTAAGGTTTTGTTTAACAAAAAGTCGATTAGGTTTTTTCTTCGCAACGTTTCTGTTACCAATCGGTGGGCTAGGCCGACTGCTTTGAAGTCTTTGATTCTGAGCTGTTTGGTTGCTGTTGTTAATGCTAGCCGCTCGCCGTACCGTTTTAGTTCTATCCAGCTCAGGGTTTCTATTGCGAGCGTCCAAGCATCCCTTAACATAGTCTGTTGCCTTTACGACTGTTTTACTGCGCGACATTTAAGCCTTGATTGCCACACAGTATATGTAAGTGAACTCTTTGAATCTGCAAAAAACCCCAGACGGCGTAATAGTAGAAGTATATGTTAAGCCCAACTCGAAACAGTTTGCAATCCAACTGGACCACGACACAATCACAGTCCAGTGCAAACAGGCTCCCGTGAAAGGCAAAGTCAACAAAGAACTGCTAAAACAGTTCACGAAGCTGTTTGGAAAACGTGTGGAACTGGTTAGTGGTTCTACTTCGCGACAAAAAAAGCTGCTAGTCTACGACATAGAACTTAACGAAGCCGAACGGGTAATGGCTTCTGTTTTGGGGTAATCTATTTAAAAGCTGAAAAAGACGCTTCTTAAGTGTTGCATAAACAGCTTTCAACATGTTTGGAGGTCAACAGAATCGTCAACAACGCCAACAAAACAGGCAAACTAACCCTTTCCGACGAAGAGTTAGACTACTACTCCCGCCAAATCGTGTTAAAGGAACTAGGCTACAATGCACAACTGAAACTGAAAGGTTCCAGAGTTTGCCTAATGGGCGTCGGCGGTTTAGGTTC
>JAOZIC010000074.1:15704-26278 GCA_026014605.1 Candidatus Bathyarchaeota archaeon | reverse complement strand
CGAGCAATCAGAGAGGTTAGTTCAAAATGAAAACATCAGTTATTGAAGAGTTGCCAAACGTTGAGTTGAAAGACCCCATTCTTGTAGAAGGCTTTCCTGGTTTAGGAATGGTAGGAAACATAGCCGCCCAGTATCTTGTTAAAGAGTTAAAAGCCCAAAAACTGGCAACCTTGTATTCTCCACATTTTCCGTACCATGTTATTGTTGACAAAAAAGGCGGCGCAAGACTTCTCCGCGCAGAATTTTATTTATGGAAAAACGAATCTGGAACAAACGACTTCATCTTTCTGGTTGGCGACAGCCAAGCTCAAACCATCGAAGGACAGTTTGAGGTAGCAAACGCGATTCTGGATTTTGCTGCACAAAAAAACGTGAAAACGATAATAACAATTGGCGGCTACAGAAACGAAGTTGAAAGCACACCAAACGTTGTTGCAGTATCTGCAGATTCTAATCTTTTTGAGCAAGCCTTGAAAGCTGGAGCAATCGCCAGTGAAGCAGGAACTCCAATTGTTGGCACCGCGGGTTTGCTTTTGGGGTTAGCAAAGTTCCGGAAAATAACTGCTCTTTGCCTTTTGGGTGAAACTAGAGGCTATTTGCCTGACCCAAAAACCTCAAAAAGTGTTATCGAAGTTATGCAAGGATTTCTTGATGTTAAAGTTGATTTGAAAGGGCTTGACGAAGAAATCGAGCACTCTAAAGAGATTCTTGGTAGAATGCGGGACATAGAAAATAGAAGGGTAAAGTATGTGGAAAAACTGCGCCGCGTAGAAGAAGAGCGCATCACATACATTTCTTAATTTTTTTGTTGAACTCAGTCGTAGATGACTTCGTAGAGTGCTACCATCTCTCCGAAGTATCCGTCTGAAGTTGTGTACCAGCCAATTGCGCCTGGTTGCTGTGAGAAGTATTCTTCTGCGAAGTGTTCTAGTTCAACCACTGTGTCACCGTTAGCTGCCATGTCTCTTGCGTAGTGCATAAGTTTGTAAAGAACAGTGCTTTGTCCTAACTCGTTGTCTATTAGTTCATCGTCGCTTACTGAGCCATCGTCGTTTGTGTCAAACCAGTCTTGTCCTAAGGTACGGTTTCCGAATTCCATGTCATCCAACTCAGCGATTCGTGCCATCCATCTCCATTTTCCTTCATCGCCGTAGCCTGAATCGTATATTGTATTAGATGAAGAGGTTTTTCCAAATGTTGTGAACACCAAAACGTGTGTCACATCATAGTCCTCAAGCATCTTCAAGGCTTCTGTTTCATTTGACATGAACATTGCACCGACCACACCTATCTGCGTAGAATTCGTTGTTCCGTTGTCAATAAGCGTTGTTTTGTTGCCAACTGCAGTAATCCAGTATCCATAGTCCCACCACGAAGCAACTACAGTATCTGAATCCAAGTTGGTTCGCATGTAGTTCAACATGTTTAGCCAGTCTGGAATTTGCATTCTGAACGGCAAACCTGACGCTGCAATAGTTGTAGGTGAATTTGCACGGTTGATAACTCTCGAGTCTGTTGAGCCTGAATCTGCCATCTCTGCGCCGGGCAAAACAAATGTTACCGACATCAACACAAACAGTAAGATTATGAACCCTGCACTGAACTCTTTGCCTACTCGTGGCCTGAAACGCATTTTTCGTCTTGGCGCTTTATTATTGTCTTCTCGCAGAATTGTAATGAATGGTTTTACAACTTGAACAAGTGCTAATGCCCACAGAATGCTTGCTGCTGGAGCCATTATCAGACTTAGTCGTGTGAATGAGTCTGCGAAGTAGATTGATGTTAAACCAAAGATTGTAATGAATATGTTGCGGTTTGTTGGGTTTTGCACTGCGAAAAATAGGCCAAGTGGTACGAAGAAGAATCCTATTCCTAGGTCATAGTAAAATGATGCCCAGGTAGCTGCTTGGTGTTCTTGTACGGATTGGATAAGTTGGTGTGCTCCTCCTGTACCTATTCGTTCACCTGGAAATATGACTGATATGAATTTTTGTCCTAGTTCTCCAACTACTCCCAGAGCTGACATGGCAACGAACAAAACTACAATGAGTGCAAGGAATCCGACCACAAACATCATTTTGTTCTTGCTATCTGCGATTCGCCGCGAGAACTCTACTGTGCCTAACACAAGGAACATTCCCGCTACCGCCAAAACGGTGGGCTCTACTAGAAAGCCGACACCCAGCTTTGGCACGTTTATGGCTATTAGCAGTGAAACAGCAAATGTTGTGCCGTATGAAATCAACAGTTTAGTTGAATATCTACGTAACACAATCATCGCTAAAACAAAAATCAATGTAACACCAAGAGGATATCTGGCAGCTCCCCATGAAGCAAACAGGTAACCAAGTGATAAACCGCCAGCCACTGAATATGCCAAAGTCGATTTAGTTGACCTCTCAGGGTCGATTGATCTTAAGAAGAAGAAAACGAATAAGAGAATTCCTAGAATTCCGACGGATTCGTCGTCAAAGAATCCTAGACTGGTACGGCTAATAAACGGTGAACTTAACGCTAGAAATAGCGCTGCAAACAGACCGACCTTTTTCCCGCCAATGTCTTTTGCTACAAAATACATGACCAAGACTGTGAATGTTGCCATAATGACTGGGAAAAATACACAGAAATTGAAAACTGGGTCTGCTGTTAATGGGTGGTAAAGTTCTGAGCTAAGGATTGGCCCCGGAGCAAGATTTAGTGCGTTAGCTATTTGATACAGAAACGCTGCACTTGCTGCAAGACCCGGATATATAGCACCTGCAATATTTTGTCCGCCTGGGTACCAACTCATGGTGTCTGTCCATGATGTCCAAGCGAAAAATCCGTTATCTACCATATATTTGGTTAAACGGTAGTGAACGTGGGGGTCAAATTCTGATAGTTGTACACCCCATTGTAATGGCAGTAATCTGATTGTTGCTGCTATTACAAGAATAAGCATTAGAATAGCTATGTGCATTAGAGATGAATGTGATAATTTTGACCTAAGCGCTCCAACGGCTGTTAAAGCGTTTGATGAACCTTCTTTGTTAAACAGTTTGCCAATTTTCACCGCTAACCCTTCTCTCGTCAATGAAAGCATTGAACCCTTTATCTTTCTTGTGGTATTTCACAAGTTATCACACTTCTTTAGCATAAGAAATATTTTAACTTTTTAACAAAACCCTATAAAATAACCAACGTAAACCGTGGTAGCTTAGATACAAAAAACTGTTTTGAAGGTGCAAATGCACCTTCGAGTGTATATTTGGAGTTATTTTTGTTTGATAACTTTTGGAACGAAAATTACGCAACATCCACACATGGGACATTGCCGAGGTTCTATTTTGCTTTCATCGGTCCATTTATATCCACATTTCATACATGCCCAATCTGCCATGTTTTATCACTTCACTGAATTGTGTTATCTACTTTAACACACTTATTTTTTTCCGTCAAAACAAGCTTTTCTGAATACCCATTAAGTCGACGTTTTAGCGTCTTCTTGGTCTTTCGGCAGCTTTGACCTCAACTTTTTTTGGTACAAAAGATATTTTTTTGCCACATTTAGGGCATTTTCCGTCATGGGTTTGAATTATCTCATCTGGAGGTTTGAGTTCGTTGCCTTCGTAGAGAATAAAACCACATTTTTCACAAATTACCTGTTGAGGCAAGGTATCACAGCCGTTGTAGAACAAAAAGAGTCGTTACAAGCTATTTATGTATTACGACAAACTGCACCGTTTTGTCGCCGTTTAGGTAAACTTTTTTGATGTTTTGGAGTGTAATCAAAAATTTTGTGGACTGCAACCGACTGCAGTAACTCTTTTAGAGTTTTAAGCACCTGAAGAGATGGGTACACAATGGAAACCTACACGTTAATCGTCACAGAAAAACCAGATGCCGCTAAACGGATAGCTCACGCTTTAGACATTCGCGGTAAGCCTGAGTTTCTTACGAACAGTGGTGTACCCTATTTTGTGGCGCAGCGTGACCGCAAACTTGTTGTTGTTCCTGCTCTTGGGCACCTGTATACTATTGTTCAGGAACAAGGAAAACGTAACTATTATCCTGTTTTCGATTTCAAGTGGACTCCACGTCATCTGGCGGAGCGCAAAGCACAGTCGATTCGTAGTTGGGTGGAGACTTTTTCGATGTTATCCAAAAACGCTGACAGCTTCATATCAGCCTGCGACTACGACGTTGAAGGCAGCCTGATTGGTTACTGTATACTGAAATATGCTTGCGGTAACAAAGAGGGTTTAGCAAAAAGGATGAAGTTTTCAACGCTGATGAAAGACGAGCTTGAACAAGCCTACGAAGAGCCTATGCCTCACTTAGATTTCGCGTTTATAGAATCTGGAAAAACTCGGCATGAACTAGATTGGCTTTATGGAATAAACCTGTCACGTGCATTAACCTTTTCAGCGCAACTTTGGAGCGGTAAATACTCCACCTTGAGCACTGGCAGAGTTCAAGGACCAACTTTGCAGTTTCTTGCTGCTCGCGAAAAAGAAATTCAAAGTTTTGTGCCAACGCCGTATTGGGAAATCAGTGCTAATGCTGACGTTTTTGGTTCGTTAGTTGAAGCATACTATGAAAAAAGTCGGATTGAAACAAAAACAGAAGCAGACGAGATTGTGCGGGCGTGTGTAGGCAAAACAGGAGAAGCCGTGGAAGTACACGTTAAACAGGTTCACCAAAAGCCCCCCGTTCCTTTTGATGTGGGCACACTACAACGAGAAGCCTACAACCTGTTTGGTTACACTCCCCGACGGACTTTGACTATTGTTCAGCGTCTTTATCTGGATGCATTAATCTCGTACCCCCGAACCAGCAGCCAAAAACTTCCGCCAATAATTGGTTACAGAAAAATTCTCAGCAGCCTAAAACGCCAAGCCGGATACACGCGGTTAGCTTCAAAACTGTTAGAAAAAACTGAACTAAAACCAAGACAAGGCCCTAAAGATGACCCTGCACATCCCGCAATATACCCAACTGGCAAGTTGCCCGAAAAACGTTTGGGACCTGCTGAAAAACGTGTGTGGGACCTGATTGTAAGGCGGTTCATGGCTGTTTTTGGGGAAGATGCACTTAAAGAAACCCAAAAAGTTCGGTTAAACGTTAACGACTATGTTTTCTTTTTGAGGGGAAGACGAATACTGGAAGAAGGCTGGCTCAAGTTTTACAAGCCTTACGTCCGAGCTCAAGAAGTAGTTTTACCACCCATCAAACAAGGTGACATTATTCAACTAAAACAGGTCATACGCGAAGACAAATTCACCGCTCCGCCGCCCCGCTATAACCCCAGTAGTCTGCTCAAGCAAATGGAGGAACTTGGAATAGGAACAAAAGCTACCCGCGCAGACATTATACAAACTTTATACAACCGCGGATACGTCAAAGACCAGCGGATAACCGTAACTGAACTGGGACTGGACGTAGTTGATGTTCTTTGCAGGTATGCTCCCGACGTGGTTTCCGCGCAACTCACTAAAGAACTAGAAGAAAAAATGGAGCAAATCCAAAACGGAAAAATGAAACGTGAAACTGTTCTTGCGCAGGTTATGGAGCAACTAAAGCCGCAGTTGGAGCAGTTTAAAGAAAACCAAGCCAACATCGGCGAGGTCTTAACTAAGGCAACCAACAAAGAACAAACTCAACAACGTATTTTGGGAAAATGTCCAAACTGTAACACAGGTGACTTAACAATCATCTATTCGCGAACAACCAAAAAGCGGTTCGTAGGCTGCAGCAACTACTTCAAAGGTTTGTGCAGTACGTCTTTTCCTCTTCCCCAACGTGGAACCGCCAAACCCGCAAAAAATGTCTGTAAATTGTGTGGGTGGCCACAAGTGGTTGTGTGGCTCAAGGGAAGAAAACCTTGGAATTTATGTTTTAATCCCGACTGTTCGGTTAACTCTAAGCGGAGGAAAAAACCGTGAAGTGCCCTGTCTGCGAACGAGACACAAAACACACCTATTGTGTGCGCCACGAAACTGCGTACCAAAATCTTGTCGAAAAATATGAGATATGGAAACACGCAGTTGGTGCCTCCTTTAAGGAATATTTAAATTCGGTTGTAGAGAATTCATACACTGGCGCTTGGGCAAAAGAAGTTGCACAGCAGTTATTGAATAAAGAGGATGAATAAAAAATGACTAAAAATTCAAACAAACAAGTTTCTTCCGTTGCCTCTTCGTTGGAGAAATTCTACGAACGAATAATGAACTATCAGCCCTCACTGTTTATTGTCGCAATAGTAGTTGTCGCTGCTTCTTTGTTCTTTTTGGGTGGAGGAGTCTACAACATCATTACCAAAGATATTGCACCAATCGGCTACAATTCACAAACAGGTCAAATAATCATATTCGCTACTTCACTAACATACCAGCTTATTGTCGAAAGTGTAATTGTCATGATTCTTGGCGGTTTAGGTGTCGTAGGATTTCTGATAGCATACCGTTCCACAAAAAGTGCTTACAACCCACGTCAAGCTTACATGGCGCTTCTGGTTGGATGTGCTCTGCTTATCGTAGCAGCTGTTCTGCTTGAAAGCGGTATGTTACAAAAGTTTGGTCTTTGATTTCAGTTCCAGTTATCTAAAAACTGGCTGTTACCTATCTTTTCCTTTATTTTTCATGTTAAGCAGTGCTGCCCCTAAGTTTGTCAGTAGATGAGTCGGGATTGTAATTAGAAGAACTATCACAGCCCATACTATGGAAGGCGGTGAAACCGGAATCGAGAACAAGAACGCTCCCAATATGAAGTCTATTTGGTCTGCTACTGGAAGCGATTTTCCGGGTTCTCGGTTTATTCGTCGTTTGATGAAAGATTCTATTATGTCGCCTGTTAATGCTCCTAGTGAGAGAACAAATCCAAGAATTACGCTGTACTGGAACTGTGTGCCATACTCTAACAAGTATTGTTCATAGAGAATGGTTTGCACCAAACCCACAAGTGTTCCTATAATAAGTCCTGCTGCAAAGCCTCGGAATGTTTTGTGTGCTCCCAGTAATGGTTTGCCGTCTGAAAATTTTTTGCCAAAATCCATTGGTTGTCCACCGCCGAAAATTACTGGCGCGGCGTTGGCGCAGTATGCTGGAAAAATCCACCACATGGCAGCGGCGATGTCGAGTATTGTTATCATGGTTTTCTATTCCTAATTGTTTTGCAGCAAAATAACTGTTAGTGTTGGTAGTCAACAATTCCCGAGTTTTCTATTTTGACGTAAACAAATCCTGTTCCTTTGATTTTCGGGTGTTTTTCTCGAAGAACCTTTATGGTGCGTGTTTGTCCTGCCTGTTTCATGTCCACTATTATGTCTGACCAATAGTTTAGAACCCTTGTTGCGACTGGTTTTGTTTCAAAAGTTTCTCCAAACGGAACACTTCTTACCTGACTGACAACGATAACCGCCACTCCCACCGTTTTCGCGATTTGAGTAAGCACCGCCAGTTGCCTGTTTAGTTCACGGTTGGCAACATACGTTTCTTTGGCGTTGTTTGGGCCTACGCGGTAAAGGGACGTTGCGGTGTCCACGACGATTAACCCAAATTTTTTTGTTATGATTTTTTCGAGGTGGTCTATTGCTTGGGTTTGTTCTTGGAACGTTGTTGGTCTTATTATGATTATGTTTGGTGAAATCTTTGCGAAGTCGTATTCTGCTATCTGTGAGAGCCGTTCATAAGAGAAGCTTCCGTCTGCGTCGATGTAAAGCACCTTGAGACCTCTTCGTGTGCAGTTGACTGCGCATTGAACTGCAAGCGAGGTTTTGCCTGTTTCTGCTTCCCCGTAAATAAGCGAGACCGTTTTGGTGGGGAATCCTCCTCCTAGTAGTTTGTCAAGCGAGATGCATCCTGTTTGAACAAAACTTTGCAATTCGGCAACACAAGATGCGAAGTAGGGTTATGGAATTATAAGCCTTCTCTTTGTTTTTGTTGCGTTTAGTTTAGATAGTTATTTAAGCAAAAACACAAAACACACAACTCACGCTGGTCACACCGATATGCTAACTTATACGCACTTGTTTTTTAATCGCTGTTCTTTTAAGTGTGACACGTGTAGTTTCATGAACACTAAAACGTCTGTTTTACCTCTAATCTGTAAAGAACCTGTGGGTGAACTGACGCGGAAGGCGAAATAATGAAGAGTATCGTAGAAAAAGGGCAGACTTTGCTTGTGGATGGACCCGCTTCGGTTAGTCTTCTTTCTGGAGATGTAAACGTTTTAGGTGCACCCCTCAAAGTTGAAGAAAAACTGGTTGTCAGAGAAGGCAAACGGTTACCCTTTACGGTGCTAGAAACTTCTACTCTTGAATTATTACTTGGTCAAGGCGCATGCATAAACGAAGTTGAAAACGAAACCGTTCCCGCTTCGTGGGTGGACGCAACTGACCAGATATTGGGTTTAGGTAAACCTGCAACTGTTTTGGTTGTGGGTGGTGTAGACTCCGGAAAAACCAGTTTTTGCACGTTTGTTGTTAATCAGGCAGTTAAGCAGACCCTGCGGACATGTGTTGTGGACGCTGATTTAGGTCAATCCGATATTGGTCCGCCTTCAACTGTGGGCTATAACTTCTTAACAGAACCAGTGAAAGACCTTTTTGAAATTGATGCACAAGACGCAGTTTTTGTTGGTTCCACAAGTCCAAGCGGGGCAATCAACAAAGTGATAGAAGGCTTAGTTCAACTCAAAAGCCGCATAATGGACGCTGGAGTGGATTTGCTTGTTATTAATACTGATGGCTGGGTTGAAGGCGAAGAAGCCGTTGGGTACAAACGTCGATTGATTACAGAAGTTGGTTCTGACGTTGTTGTGGGGTTGCAGCGAACAACCGAGTTAGACCCAATCTTAGGTGGTTTAGGCGACGTTAAGGTTATTGTTATGGGTTCGCCTGAGCTTATTGCATCCCGCAGCCGAGAGAAAAGAAAGTTGCTGCGTGAGCTAAGTTACAAGAAATATTTGAAAGATGCCAAGGTGCAGTCGTTTTCGCTTAACTGGATTGATGTTGAAGATTCCATTTTGGGTTCTGGGGGTCAGTTGCATCATAAACGGTTGCAGAACCTGCGGAGTTTGCTCAGAATAAATCCGTTGTATTCTGAAGAAACCTTAACTGATGTTCTGGTTGTTTTAAACAAAATTGGTGGAGTTACCGAAGAGCAAATCGAAGCCGCCGAAGACTACTTCCAAAAACGTGTCAAAATCATCCGCGAAGGCGACGAAGAAGGGTTGCTGGTTGGTCTAAAAGACGAAGAAAACCGTTTCTTGGGAATAGGCGTAATACACGAAGTTGACTACAAACGAAAAATGCTCAAAATTTTCACTCCTGTAGCTGAAAAGGTTTCTACAATTAGTTTTGGGCAGATAACTTTGGACAAAACCTGCAAAGAACTCGGCTTGAGCACAGTTTTTGCCACAGACCTATAGTTCACATCTTTTGAAAATCTAAATACACGATTAATAACCATAACATAGTGGGGATTGTGTTTGTCGCGCGCAAAAATTGTAAAAGAGCAACTGGTTGAGCAGGACAAAACCTTTTTTGCCGTTTACATGGAAACAAAAAACGCAAATCAGCTACTTCTCAGCGAAGAAGAAGACAAACTCGGAACCCTTGCCGTGTCTGTTCCGCAACCAGAAAAACTGGTTGGGGCGCCTTTGTCGTCAATTTTGCTTGGAGACCGAAACATAATGGTTGCAAGGGTTTTGGCTGAGCACCTTGCGAAAACTACAAACAAGATTGCGTTGGTTTCTGTTTTTCTTAAAACCGTTACTGAGCAGGAAGCTGCGCCTATTTTGCGTAAGCTGATGGAAAAGGCTCTCAAAAAAGACGGCGACAAAACTTGATGTTGTTTGGTTATTGAAAACAGGCTTTGGTTTATGGGTTGATGCTTTGAACAATCTTTCATTGTTAAGTTTGGTTTTGTTCAGCTAACACATATATTGCACCTATTCGTTGTAGTGTTGGATTTCCGGAGGTAGCTCTGTTGAATTTCGATGTAATAATTGTGGGCGCTGGTCCGGCTGGAATCTTTTCTGCTCTTGAGTTAGCGGACAAAACAGACCTGAGTATCTTGCTTTTAGATAAAGGTCGGGCTATTGACCAACGCAAATGTCCTTCTAGCCGTGGAATGGGCTGTCTTAACTGTGACCCTTGCTCTTTGTTGGCTGGTTGGGGCGGCGCTGGCGCGTTTAGTGACGGAAAACTTACTTTATCCACAGAAGTTGGCGGCTGGCTCAACGAATACTGCACAGAAGACCAGCTTTGGGACCTTTTGCATTATGTTGATGACATTTACCTAAAGTTTGGAGCTACTGAACACCTTTACGGTGTTAGCGACCAAAAGTTTGAGGAGCTTGAAAGTGCAGCCTCTCTTGCTGGACTAAAGCTTGTTTCTCAGAAAGTTCGCCACATGGGCACAGACAAATGTGCAGAGACTCTTCGTATGATGCGTGACCACCTTGAAAGCCGTGTTGACATCAGAACCGGCACCGACGTAAAGAGCCTTCTGGTTAAAGACGGCAAAGTTGAAGGTATCGAAACCACAAAGGGCGAAAAGTTTTACGGAAAATATGTGATTGTGGCTCCTGGA
>JAOZIC010000074.1:0-15604 GCA_026014605.1 Candidatus Bathyarchaeota archaeon | reverse complement strand
TTAAAACCTTAAACAACCCTGTTGACATCGGCGTCAGGGTAGAACTTCAAGCCGCGGTTATGGAAAACCTGACCAGCACCTTGTATGAGCCTAAGCTGATTTATCACTCTAAATCGTTTGACGACCAAGTGCGAACCTTCTGTGTTTCGCCTTTGGGCATGGTGATTACAGAATCTTATGACGGCGTTTTAACCGTGAACGGTCAGAGCTACGCTGAACGCAAAACAAAGAACACCAACTTTGCGATATTGGTAAGCACCTCTTTCACTGAACCTTTCCGCGAACCAATAGCCTACGGAAAATACATTGCACGACTCTCTAATCTGCTCAGTGGAGGCGTAATCGTCCAAAGGTTAGGCGACCTAAAGGCTGGGCGACGTTCAACAGAAGAGCGAATAAAACGCAGCCTGTGTGTTCCAACACTAAAGAATGCAACCCCAGGCGACCTGAGTTTTGTTTTGCCTTACCGCTACTTGGCAGACATCAAAGAGATGCTTGAGGCGTTGGACAAGGTTTCTCCTGGAGTTAACTCAAACGACACCCTGCTTTACGGTGTTGAAGTCAAGTTCTATTCTACCAGGCTTGAGTTGACTGACAGTTTGGAAACAAAGATTGAGAACCTGTTTTCTATCGGTGACGGTGCTGGAGTGAGCCGAGGGCTTATTCAGGCGTCTGCTTCTGGAGTTATTGTTGCAAAAGAGATTGCACGACGCGTACAAAAGCAGTGAATACGATGTTTGGTGGGGCCGCCCGGATTTGAACCGGGGTCCCGAACGTCCGAGGCTCAGAGCCTAGACCAAACTAGCCGACGGCCCCTATTCTTGTTTTGTGTTTTCTTTGATGATGCATGTTTTAGATAAGCATTCTTTTAGACTTTGCTGAACATGGTTTTTGGGTGGAATTTGCGAAGGTTTTTATATGTTAATTCTGTGTTTGGGGTATGCATCTCCTATTTGACTTTTCGCAGAATTGGGTTATTCTTTTCTTTGCTTTCCTAGGTGTCTGGGCAGTTTTGATGAAGCTTAGAAGAAACAATGACATAAAAGGGGAAGCAAAACAGCAGGTCTTTTTGGCTATGTCTGGTTTGTTTTCTTTGTTTTTGATGGAAGTCTTTGCTACACAAACTGATTTGTGGCATTATATTCCAGGTGATTGGCCTGTAATCTTGTGGCCGACTTATGTTGCCGCTATACTGTTTGGTTATCAGTTGTTGCGGTTTATAGAAGAACGTGTTTCACCCAAAAAATTAGGTTTTAACTAAAAAAAACTATTTTGTGAATTTGTCGCGGTTGCGTTTGAATTTCTTTTTGCATTTGACACTGCAGAAGTAGTAGGTTTCACCGTCGTGTGTGATTTTATACTTGGCGGTTTTTTCTGTTAGGTTTACGCCGCATACGGGGTCTCGTGGCATCTGTTGTTCCTTCCTATATCCATTGACGGTACCCCATTGATAAGCTCTTTGCTTATTGTTGAATATTTTTTCAATTTTTTGAGCCTAATCGGTGGTTTTTTTGTTTAGACGCTTTTTTGTGGAGAAAACTGGGTGTTTTAGGCACGTTTTTGTGTGATGAGACAATCTTTAAATGTCAGGTTTTGTTCAGAAAGGTTTGTGTCAGTTGTTGTTTTGTTTAAGCTTCAACTGAAAGTATTTGGATGTGAACGTAATGGGCGACGTAAAAATTGGCGACCACATGAAGATACCAGTACACAGTATTTTTCACCAAGAAGCTGGGCACTCAGGCAAGGTTGTTTACATAAGTGAAGACGGAAACATAGTAACCGTCAAATGCGACCGCAAACACGGCGGCAAAACCGTAGCCTTCAACATCCAGCTAGAAGAAGAGGAAGAATACTAAACACCAAAAGTGTCCAACTGGGCACACCATTGTTTTTTGTTTTTTCTTGATAGTGTAACTTCTGTGTGAATTCTAGACAGCAACTCCTTTTATTGTTAAAACTTTCAGAAAAAAACCTAGTTTTCAACATATAACTACTATTAGGATACTAATATGCCGCACGAATGTGTGAAAACTGAGTTCCCTCATTTTGCTACATTTTACTTTGATCGAAACAAAAGCTTTGTATATTGAAATCCATCGTTTTTGTAAAATGATGTTTTTGTCTAATGACTGAATTAGAGATTATCCGCCAAAAATATGTTTTATTTATGCCTTTTTTTTAGAATCACTACAGCAGTTCCAATTATACTTATAATACTTGTGGTCATAACCACTATGATATATGTGTCCAGTGTTTGTGATGAATCGCTGTTTTTATCCGTTGATAGAAACTCTTCTGGCGATTCGGTTGGTAACCCACCTACACCTAATGGTATGCAACTAATAACTTTTCCACTATCTGCCCAGAGGCTAATCCAGAGTCCATAAATTGAACCTGGGTAAGCACCGTCAAGACCTAATTCTATATTCCAACAAGGAGATAAAATGTTAGATTCTCTTATGGTGTTACTCAATTCCGCATTAATTACCGCGTTTTCTCTTAGTTTGAAATTACTTATTTTTACTTTGTTGGGTGTACCATCAGCAGTGTAGTTAGTTACGGTGTAATAAAATGTAGTGATGTGATTTGTTGCAATTTTGATTGCTTCCTCGCGTGTAATACTTACTGTAGTGTTTCCTATGGTGTATAATTTGCTGGAATCAGAAAAACAAACGAAACTATTTGAAATTAAGATTTCAATTCCGTTGTAATCAACACCATTAATCGAGTATTTCCAGTTGAAATCAGTAATTTTACGTTCAGTATTTGTTGTTATGGTTAATTTGATGTCATCTGATATTTTTGTTTTGTTAATATCTTTGTCAATATTTGTTAACATATCGAGCATTTTGTTTACTTCTGAATCTTTTGTATAATTTTTGTAACGTTCGAGAATTCTTTTAACCGCGTCAACTCTATTATCATAAGGCTTGGTATAAATGATTGAGTCTTTACCTGCATCAATATTGCAACTGACCAATAAATTATTGTTGAACACAAAGAATGCTGAAACATCACTTTCATTAGCTTTTAGGTCGTATTTTATTTGTTCTCGTGGGATGTTACCTGCATCTGGAGGATAACTGACATCGTAGTGTGTTTGATTAATTGTATATTTTTCCATGTCTAGTTGTAACACATCACTCAAAAAAGTTAGTGCCTCGTTTTGAATTTTTGACTCTGAAGAAAACACAATAGGCATTTGTGACAATAGCAACCCCATTAATACCACAAACATCCATGTGCCCCTATTTTTTTTATGTGATGTCTTAATCAAATATTTGATTTTAATCAATTAAGCAACCTCCAAATACCCGTCTCCTAAAATTCGAATTCTGGTATCCCTTGGCATAAGATTGAACGGGTTATAACCTATTTTTAGTTGATACAACCATGTTGAGGCAAAATCGTATGTTCCAAGTGTATATAATGAAGCTTCTCTAAGTGCACTGTTTAACGACATGTCATATTGTATTAAGCAATAATACAAATAGGAAACAAAATTAGCGTAGTTATTGTTACCATAACCAGTCGGGTCTAAAAATTGTGGTGAATAACCCTGAAAGCCGACGAAAGCGTAGCCGCTGCTGTCAGGAGATGTGTACCCGTTAGTGGACATTGTATTTGTTCTGGTATAACTGTAAGGAAGGCCTGTGTAGCTACCACAAGTTGAACAATACTCGCCTGGATATGGAGTTGCAGTATCGCAGTGCCATATGACAACAAAATGATGCTCTCCGCCACCAGTATAAGGCAGTAACGAATTGTCTATCATGGGGTTGTCATAATGGTCCCGAAGATAATGATGTTTCACTGGATGTCCAAAGTAGCCATCTGCAGCATGTCCTTTTGAGAAAACAGTGGCATAGTCATGCATCTGCTGAACAGCGAAAGCGTTACTGGTATATCGACCAGCAATTGCATCTTGGTCTACATCTTTACGTATCTCGTCATAATATCCCCTGTAATTAGCGAATACGCTTCGAATGTATTCTGCAACGGCGCTTGTAAGCTCTATTTCACCATCAGCATCAATCGGAGGATTTGTTATCTCAAGATTTGGAGCATATATATAGCTGGCATTGGATGCATTAACTGTTTTTCCAACAATTGCTTGTGGAACAAATATTGAAAGTAGATTCAAAAATAATATGACACTTATTATTAAAGTGACTCTTTTCGTAATGCCCATCCCCCTAAGTGCATCACATTCATATATTTTATATGTGGTTTGTATTTATAAATCTATCGGAGTTGTTGCCAATAATAACTCATTTTAATGTTTAAATGACCTTAAATTGTGTATTTTATACAAAAATTCGTTATTATCGAAAGTTTTTCCCGTCAATATAAAGGCTTTCTGTTGTAGATAGTTTATCCCCATTGTTCTTAATTATAATCTTTATTTTTTTACAATATTTTTACTTCCAGAAGCGTAGATTTTAGAAATACTTGGGATATATTGTTTTTATACTGGTTTCTAGAGTAGTGTATGAAATTGCATGTGACCAAATAACAATTAATTTATATTTATAACGCGCGTATTTTTTAGTAAACCTATTGTCATTGGGTGGGGATAATGACTAGGCGATTAACATGCCTGTTTGCTGTTTTTCTTTCTTCGCTCTTATTTGTTACTTTGGTTTATTCTGCATTGGTTGTTGACAACTTTTGGGAATTAAAGAAACCTATCCCCGAAGCTGCTTCTTACTATTTGCATAGTGCGGTGGTGGGTAAGAAAATTTTTGTTATACGTTTTTACCCACCGACATATCCTGAAATGTCATTCACTTATGAGTATGACCCAGATTTGGACATGTGGACAGAGCATACACCTCCGCCTTCTTATGTTGTTAATCCTGCTGTTGTGGGGTTTGAGGGGAAGGTTTACATTTTTGGTGGTGGGGTTGTTCAGGTTTATGATCCTGTAACTGATTCTTGGACAACAAAATGTCACATGTCATCTGAAAGATCAAATTTGGATGCCAATGTGGTTGACGGTAAAATATACCTTATCGGTGGTACCGTGCCATACGGTCCAGACAGTCCAAACCAGTACAAGCCAGTGAATACAACCGAAGTTTACGACCCAAAAACTAATGCTTGGTCGGTAGGGGCTTCTATTCCTTATGATTCTGGTGGGTATACATCTGCCGTTGTAAACAACAAAATCTACGTAATAAATGAGCAAACCCAAATCTATAATTGCGATTCAAACACGTGGAGTACTGGTCCTCCATGTCCTTTTCCTGTTGAGGGAGCATGTGCTGTTGCGACCTCTGGAGTTAATGCGCCTAAAAGAATCTATGTTATTGGCGGATTTTTGGATGATGCTACTTCACTGGATTACACTAGAATGTATGACCCGGAAAACCCTTCGTGGAGCCTCAAAGCTCCCATGAACACAGACCTTCGTGACTTTGTTGCTGCAGTTGTAAACGACAAAATATATGTGATTGGAGGCACTACGCGTTGGCTTGGTCCTCCAACAAATCAAACTAGTGAATACACGCCAGTAGGGTATGGAACTGTTTCAAATGGAAACCATCAACCAACAAATGAAGACTCTCAAGACCAATCCATAATTCCTTTGGAGTGTTTATTTGTCTTGGGTGCGCTATCCGTTGCGACGGTCGCATTATCTATCTTTTTTATGCGAAAAAGAAAACAAAAATTGACTTAATTGCTTTTTCTTCTTGCTTCTGTTATTAGGTCTGTTAGGGCTGCGAAGGCTTTGCTGACGTTGTCCATTGCTAGGACGATTATGGTTTCTGTGTAGCAGCTCATGGTTTCTTCGATGTTGATGTGGCGGCGTGAGACTGCGTTGTAGAAGGCTTGTACGCATCCTGGGGTGGAGGTTATTTCGTCTGGGCTTCTGATGATTATGGTTGCTAGGTCCTGTTTTTGGTCGATTACATCCTTTTTGGTAAAAATTGAAGAAATCTTGTCAAAAGAGTTCAGGTCAGAGATTATGGTGACTATGGTGTTTCCTTCTATTACTTGCAAAAATTCTCCAGAAAAGGTTGCTAGGGCTTTTCTGATTTTTTCTTGTGTTTTTTTTGTTTTTTCCACGGATACTTTTGCCATGTCTGTTCTTATGTTTAGGTCGCTGCCTGCTACGACTTTGGTTATTTTTCCTTGCAGTATGGTGTAGTTTGTTTTGGCTCGTTTTACTGAGGTTATTACGCTTTCGAGGTTGACTTCGCTGTCGCCTGTTTCTTTGATTTTTGGTATGAGCATTCTCGCGATTGCGCTGTAGTTTGCGTAGTCGCGTTGCAGGGCATCTTGTAGGGAGAGGTCTTCGTCTATGAGTTTTTGTACGGTTTTAGAGATAGAATTGACCATTTTCGGTCACATTTGCCCGTTTTCTTAAGATATTGACCAAAATCTATATAAGTGTTTCCCGAATTATCAACCCTTAAACTGGGAAACCCAATGAAAGACACCGTAATATTAGCATACAGTGGCGGACTTGACACGTCTGTACTCATAAAATGGCTACAAGAAGAAAACGACGTAGACGTAGTCACGTTCACCATGGAACTAGGACAAAACAGCGACCTAGAAAAAGTATCAGAAAAAGCCCAAGCCCTGGGCGTAAAGAAACACTACTCCGTAGACGGCACAAAAGAATTCATAACAAAATATGTATTCCCCGCAATCAAAGCAAACGCCCTCTACGAAGGAAAATACCCAATGGCAACCGCCCTTGGACGACCACTAATAGCAAAAAAACTGGTCGAAATCGCCAAAAAAGAAAACGCAATCGCCGTAGCCCACGGCTGCACAGGCAAAGGAAACGACCAAGTACGCTTCGACGTAACCGTAAAAGCCCTAGCACCCGACCTAAAAGTCATGGCACCTGTCAGGGAATGGGGCATGTGCAGGGAAGCAGAAATCAAATACGCCAAAGAAAAAGGAATCGCAATCCCCCACCTAGCCGACCCCTACAGCATCGACCAAAACATCTGGGGACGCAGCATCGAATGCGGACCACTAGAAAACGCGGACCAAGAACCGCTCGAAGAAATATACACACTAACAACTTCGCCCGAAAACGCGCCCGACAAACCCGAATATGTAACCATATCGTTTGAGGCAGGTGTTCCAGTTGCCCTTAACGGCAAAAAAATGGACCCCGTAAAATTAATCGAACAACTAAACGAAATTGCGGGAAAACACGGCGTAGGACGAGTCGACCACATCGAAGACCGTTTGGTTGGAATCAAATCAAGGGAAATCTACGAGTCCCCAGCCGCAGAAGTGCTAATCGAAGCCCACAAAGACCTAGAAAAAATGATTCTAACAAGGCACGAGTTAGAATTCAAGAAAATGGTAGACGAAAAATGGACCTGGATGGTCTACACCGGACTGTGGATAGACCCACTACGCGAGGCTTTGGAGGTTTTCGTTGACAAAACTCAGGAACGCGTCTGCGGAGACGTAAAAATGAAACTCTACAAAGGACGGTGCTGGTCTGCTGGAAGGTCTTCGCCGATGTCGTTGTATGACAAAAACTTGGCAACCTACGAAGTAGAAACATCGTTCAATCAAGCATACGCTGAAGGCTTCATCGAACTGTGGGGACTGCCAACAAAAGTAGCCAACGTGCTAAAAGAAAAAGTGAAAAAAGAAAAATAAACTAGCGGAACCCGCAGCCTTTGGGTTGCTTGTTCCCAAAAAAATTTGGTAAGGTGAAAAAAAGTTGTCTAAACTGTTGCGTGGAGGACGAATAGACCCCGCAAGGGAAGATGTTACTGCGTTCACTTCAAGTATGGAAAGTGACAAAAAACTACTGGAAGCAGTCATAGCAATCAACAAAGCCCACGTAACAATGCTGACCACCCAAAACATCATAACCCAACAAACCGGAACAAAACTTCTGCAAGCCCTAACCGAACTAGACCCAAAAATGACGCCCGACCCCACCGTGGAAGACATCCACCTCGCAGTAGAGGAACAGGTCAACAAAAAAGTCGGCACAGACACAGGCGGAAACCTGCACATCGCCAAAAGCCGCAACGACCAAGTTGCAACAGCAATCAGGATGGCACTAAGGGCTGACCTGTTGGACTTGATGGAAATATTGTTGAATTTGCAGGATTCGTTAGTGGAACTTGCGCAGAAACACACAGAAACTTTGGTTCCGTCTTATACTCATCTGCATCCTGCACAGCCAATTACGTTTGCGCACCTTTTGTTGTCTTATGTGGATGGTCTGCAAAGGGACCTAGACAGGTTAACCGAAACCTATGCGCGAATCAACATGTCTCCAATGGGCGCAGGCGCAATAGCAACAACCAGTTTTCCAATCGACAGGGACCAAACCGCCGAGTTGCTCGGATTCTATGGATTAATAGAAAACTCCATAGACGCAGTTGGCAGCCGCGACTTTGTCTTGGAAACTTTGGCTAACCTCACGTTGGTTGCGGTTAACATCAGCCGCATAGCCCAAGACCTGATAATCTGGAGCAGCCCCGACTTTGGGTTAGTGGAACTTCCAGAAAGTTTTGCCTTCACCAGCAGTATAATGCCCCAGAAAAAGAACCCCGATGTACTGGAAGTAATAAGGGCTAGGATGAACAACGTTTCAGGCAACCTTTTTGCAGCCACAACAACAATGACTGCGCTGCCTTCAGGGTATAATCTGGACTTTCAGGAGATTACACCAAAACTTTGGGACTCCATCCAAACCGTTGCAGCCTCGGCGCATATGCTCTCTGAGTTAGTTCCAAGTTTGGAAATTAAATCGGATATTTTCAAGAAACAGGTCCTAAAATTTGCCACAACAACCGAACTGGCAAACGTTTTGGTGAAAAACTATGACATTCCGTTCAGGACTTCACACAAAATCGTCGGCGCCGTAGTAAAAGAACTACTTGATAACAACCTCGCGCTTTCCGATTTGACACCTGAACAATTAAATAAGAGTGCACAAGAATGTGCGGAAATCATCTTGGACGTTAAACTGGCGGACATCAAACAGGCAACTGACCCCAAAACGTTCGTTGAAAGCCACAAAACAAAGGGCGGTCCTGCCCCCTTGGAAGTCAAACGAATGTTAGATGCTCGGAAACTGTTGGCTGCCGAAACAAAAACAACCTTAACGAACAAAAAAGGCGAGTTAGCCGCCGCAGAAATCAAACTGAATATTGCGGTTAAGCGCTGCTTGTCAAACGAAACAAATAGTTAAAAATTGTAGGTTAAAGAACTGTGAAAACATATCAATCCTCGTCGAAAACTGGCAAGGCTGTTCTCGTTTTGGAAGACGGCTCCACCTTTGTTGGACACGGCTTTGGCGCAACAAAACAAGTATCTGGCGAAATAGTCTTTTCAACTTCCATGGTTGGTTACCCCGAATCGTTAACCGACCCATCATACAAGGGACAAATCCTGACCTTCACGTATCCGTTGGTTGGAAACTACGGTGTTCCACCATACGACAAAGAACAAGGTGTCCTGAAATATTTTGAATCCGACACCATCAAAGCAACAGGCTTTATCGTCCACGAACTATGCAAACACCCGTTCCATTGGGCGTCACAGCGAACCTTGGACCAGTGGCTAAAAGACGAGGACATCCCCGGAATCTACGGGATTGACACAAGAAAACTCACTAAAAAACTTCGAGTCCACGGAGTAATGCTTGGTATCCTAAAAGTCTACGAAGCAGACGAGGAACCCGACCTAGAACAACTACGAAAAGAGGTCAAAACAGTTCCAGACCCAAACTCCACCGACCTAGCAAAACAGGTCACAGTAAAAGAGCCTATATTTTATCCGTCGGGAGGAGACAAAACCGCGGTATTGTTAGATTGTGGAGTCAAATACGGCATACTCCGCAACCTTCTACGAAGAGGCTTTGACGTATACAGGGTACCCTACGACTACTCGCTAGAACAGGTTATGGACTACAAACCTGACGGCGTAATGATAAGCAACGGTCCAGGCGACCCCAAACAATGCATAAAAACCATCGAAACAGTCCGACAACTCGTTGACATGGACATGCCAATGATGGGAGTATGCCTTGGAACCCAGATACTAGCCCTAGCGTTGGGCGGCGACACGTACAAACTAAAGTATGGTCACAGGTCTCAGAACCAGCCTGCGTTGGATTTGGAGACTGGCAGGTGCTATATTACTACCCAGAACCACGGCTACACCGTGAAACGGGAATCCATAGCAGACACAGGGTTAATAGAGTGGTTCAAAAACGCCAACGACCAAACAGTTGAAGGCGTAAAACACAAAACCAAACCCGCCTTCGCGCTACAGTGGCACCCAGAAGCATCACCCGGACCTTACGACACAGAATTTCTGTTTGACCGATTCCGAAAACTTGCGGAGGAACACTAAATGCCCAAATTCGAGTGGATAAAAAAGGTCATAGTATTGGGCAGCGGCGCAATCAAAATCGGCGAAGCCGCAGAATTCGACTACTCAGGCAGCCAATGCCTGAAAGCTCTTCGTGAAGAAGGAATCGAAACCGTACTGGTTAACCCAAACATCGCAACAATCCAAACCGACCCACGGTTAGCAGGAAAAGTATACCTTCTGCCCGTGACTCCCGAGTTTGTGGAAGAAGTCATCGCCAAAGAACGCCCCGACGCGATTATGCTAAGTTTTGGTGGACAAACCGCCCTGAACTGCGGAGTCCAACTTGCCCAAAGGGGAATTCTTGACAAATACGGCGTCAAAGTATTGGGAACACCAGTAAAAACAATAGAAGACACCGAAGACCGCGAACTGTTCAGGCAGTCTATGCTCAAAGCGGATGTTTCGATTGCTAAAAGCAAATCCGCCAGCACCTTGGAAGACGCCGTTGAGGTGGGCAGGGAAATCGGTTATCCTGTTATCATCCGTGTGGCTTACACGTTGGGCGGTAAAGGCTCAGGCGTAGCTCATAATGAAACTGAACTAAAAGACATAGTCAGCCGTGCCTTGGGTCAGAGCATGATTTCACAGGTACTAATAGAAGAGTATCTGGGGCACTGGAAAGAAGTCGAATACGAGGTTATGCGCGACTACGACGACAACTGCATCATCGTCTGTAACATGGAAAACTTTGACCCCATGGGAGTACACACAGGCGACTCCATAGTAGTTGCTCCTTCACAAACGCTTTCTAACAGGGAGTATCACATTCTTCGTTCAGCATCAATAAGCGCCATACGCAGCCTAGGCGTAGTCGGCGAATGCAACATCCAATGGGCGCTGGATACCCAATCAGAGAAAATCCGCGCCATAGAAGTAAACGCCCGACTTTCACGAAGCTCTGCGCTGGCAAGCAAAGCAACAGGTTACCCAATCGCGTATATCGCAGCCAAACTGTGTATCGGTTACACGTTGCCTGAGCTGCAAAACAAGGTAACCCGCGTAACCACAGCATGTTTTGAACCCGCATTGGACTACCTTGTAGTCAAGTACCCACGCTGGGACCTGCAAAAATTCCGAAACGTAGACCGCCACATCGGTCCTCAGATGAAATCCGTCGGCGAAGTCATGGGAATAGGACGGTGCTTTGAGGAGGCGCTTCAGAAATCGGTTCGTATGCTGGATATTGGGAAACTGGGTTTGGTTTGTAACGCCGACGAAGACGAACCCGAACCATTAGACAAACTTAAAGACGCTTTAGCAAAGCCCACTGATCAACGTTTGTACATGATTGTTAAGGCGCTAAAGCAGGGAATGTCAGTTGCAGAAATTTACAAGTTGAGCGGTGTTGACCCGTTCTTTTTGCACAAAATCCAAAACGTTATCGACATGCAAAACACGCTGTCAACGATTAAACAGACCGATAAAGACTTCTTGGATACCATCCGTGAAGCAAAACGCATCGGCTTTTCTGACAAACAAATCGCAATATGCCGCGGAACAGACCAGTTTGAAATCCGAAAAATGCGCAAAGAAGCAAACATAGTTCCCGCGATTAAACAGATTGACACTCTTGCGGCTGAGTGGCCTGCGCAGACTAACTACTTGTATTTGACCTACGGCGGAGACGAAGACGACATCAAGTTCAGTTCAAACAACAAGAAAGTCATCGTTCTTGGAGCAGGAGTTTTCCGTATCGGTTCAAGCGTTGAGTTTGACTGGTGTGGAGTTAACACGATTTGGGCTCTGAAAAAGAACGGCATTGAAGAGGCTATCATGGTTAACTACAACCCTGAAACGGTTTCCACAGACTACGACATGAGCGACAAACTATACTTCGAAGAACTAACCCTGGAACGTATCTTGGACATCTACGACAAAGAACAACCCCTCGGCGTAATCGCAAGCGTAGGCGGACAAATCCCCAACAACCTTGCATTGAAACTCTCCAAAGCAGGAGTAAACATCCTTGGTACCTCGGGAGAAAGCATCGACATGGCAGAAGACCGAGTTAAATTCAGTGCCCTGCTTGACAAACTTGGAATTCCACAACCCGAATGGAGGGACCTATCCACAACCAGTGACCTCAAAAAGTTTGCCACAAAGGTTGGGTACCCTGTTCTTATTCGTCCGAGCTATGTTTTGTCTGGTTCTGCGATGCGTGTTGCGTTTACTGAAGGGGAGTTGGAAACTTACCTCAAGTTGGCGGCTAAAGTTTCCAGGGAGCACCCCGCGGTTATCTCCAAGTTTATCGAAAACGCCAAAGAAGTAGAAGTTGACGGAGTCTACGACGGCGAAGACAACATCATCGGCGCGATTGTTGAGCACGTTGAAAACGCTGGAGTTCACAGCGGCGACGCTACTATGGGTATTCCCTCGTTGACATTAGACAGCGACGTGCTACGAACTGTTTCAGATTACACCCACAAAATCGTAAAAGCCCTCAACATCAGGGGACCATACAACATCCAGTACCTTGTGAAAGACGGCGTAACCTACGTTATCGAATGCAACCTAAGGGCATCAAGGAGCATGCCCTATGTCAGCAAAACACGCGGAGTCAACATGATAGAACTTGCAACCTTAACGATGTTGGGCAAAAAATTCAAGGACGTAGGCTTTACCGACCTTCCAGAAATCACCCACGTTGGCGTAAAGGTTCCACAGTTCAGTTTCATGCGCCTAAGCGGAGCCGACCCAGTACTCGGAGTAGAAATGCTAAGCACAGGCGAGGTCGCGTGTCTGGGAGAAAACTTCACGGACGCTTTGTCGAAGGCGTTGCAGTCTGCTGAATTCAAGATGCCTCCTGTAGGCGGTTCAGTGTTGATAACTGTTGGTGGCAAGAAACTCAAAGAAGAGGTTATCCCCATCGGCAGGGCTCTGCGGGAGATGGGCTTCAAAATCTATGCAACAAAAAACACTGCCAAAGCTTTGCAGAACGCGGGAGTAAACAACATTTCGGTGCTGCACAAGGTACGCGAACAAGAGCAAACACCAAACATAGTTGAGTATATTCAAGAAGGCAAAATCGATTTGGTCATCAACATACCCATGCCCAACCACTTGGTTACCTTTGCTGAAGTTCTCGAAGACGAATACACCATCCGCAGGCTAGCTGTTGAATTCAATATTCCAGTATTAACGAATCTGCAGTTGGCAACAGCACTGACAAGGATACTTGAGCAGCGTGAAGCAAACAAGTTCGATATACGTTCATTAAACGAGTACATGGACAGTTTGCCAAAGAAGTTCTGGTAAACAAAAATGGAAACGAGAGATGTTTACTCTCTCGGTATACTTTTTGTTCTTCGTTTGAACTTTAGTTTCGCTGTTAAGATTTTTTCTGTTCCAAACAGTCTGGACGCAATATACAGCACCACGATAGTGAATATTGCCATGTAAACGATTCCGCCGATTGCTCCGATGTAGTTTCCGGTGAATGTTACATTGGTTGCCAGCATCGAATGCGTGAAAGGTATTGCAAGCATTATTATTGAAAGCGGAAACGGTAGCGCGTTAATGTCAGTAAACATTGTGAACACCATTGGGACAATGAACAGAATTGAAAGCGGACCAACCAGTGCTTGGGCGCCTCTAACATCCTCTGCAAAGACAGACAACGAAATCGCCAGCGCCAACGCTGACAAGAGTGCCATGAACAAGGAAACTCCAAGAATTGCATATGACTCAATTGTGGGAGCCAATCCCAGAGCTGCAAGGTCTATGTTACCTGTTCCCATCATGCCTGTAAATGAGCTCATGTAGTAACTTAAGCCAAGAAGGTATGCTACGGCTCCAACAAGTGCAACGATTATTGAGCCTGTTAGTTTTCCAGCCAATATTGTGGTGCGGTTGATGGGCATAGTTAGCAAAGTTTCCAGAGTTTTTTCTTCTTTTTCTGACGCAACTGTGGTTGCTGCAAGCTGCATGGCAAAAATGAGCAAAGTCATTATTCCAACTGGCATTGCTATTGACTGAGATATCATCAAACCAAACAAAACGCTAGGACCAACATCTGCACTTTGACCTTTAACTATCGATTTTTCGTCCCACATTATGGGGTTTAGGATTTCTGTTGTGTCTGCTCCTGGGAACCCTTCTTGAATTCTTTGGTCAACAATCGCGTCTGCAAAATTGAAAATCACGCTGCTAATAACAGACGATTGTGAAGCAGAAGCTATCCCGCCTCCGCCGCTGAAGGGTGTGTAAACTGTGAGGTCTGACGTCCCTCCGTTGGTTATGTTTTGGCTGAATCCATCGGGAATTATAACTAGGTTTGTGAAGTTGGAGTCTTGCATTTGTTGTACAGCTTGGTCTATGGTTAAGTCGTCAAAGTGTGTTAATGTGAAATTGAACATTGTTAGATAGGTTTCAAGGCTAGCTGCTACCGGGCCTTGGTCTTGGTCTACTATTGCAATTGACGTTTCTTGTATGCTTTGTTCTGCTGACTCAACTGATGTTTGGACTGCAAAACCCATCAGTGGAAACATCAGCAAAGGAACAATTATCATGCTTAGCAAAATTTTGGGGTCTCTGACCATTTCTTTAACTTCTTTTGTTATGATGTTTAGTAAACCGCTAAACAAAACCAACTACCTCCCCGAACACTTCTTCAAGATTAACTGCCTTGTATTTTGTTTTAAGTTCAGCTGGAGTGCCTTCAACAACAACCTTGCCCTTGTTAACCAAAGCTACCCTGTCGCACAGATACTCAACTTCAAGCATGTTATGGCTAGAAAGAAGAATCGTGACGTTATGCTCTTTTGCGTAACGCTTAATCAATGTGCGAACATGAACCGAATGAAGAACATCCAAACCACTGTTTGGTTCATCCAGTATCGCAAGCTTAGGTTGTGTCATTAACGCCCTAGCAACTAGGAGTCTGCGTTTCATTCCTTTGCTGTAGCCTTTTACTTTGTCTTTGAGGCGGTCTCCTAAGCCAGAAATCTCAGCTGCAGCATCAACTAGTTTCTCGATTTCTGCTTTGTTTTTGGTTCTAAAACTTGCCATGAACCTGAGATACTCATACCCTGACAGGTTCTTGTATGCACCTGCTTCTTCGGGAAGATAACTTATCAGGTTGCGCACATCTGCCGCGTTTTCTACTACGTCTTTTCCAAAAACCTTCACCGTGCCCGATGTTGGTAACAGTAACGTGGATGTAATACGCAGCGCAGTTGTTTTTCCTGCACCGTTCAGTCCGATTAAACCAAAAATTTCGCCCTCG